>JBFXEP010000125.1:0-7886 GCA_050179995.1 Hyphomicrobium sp. | reverse complement strand
CTGCTCGAGGCGGTTGGCCTCAAGGGGCACGAGAGGAAGTATCCGGCCGAGCTCTCGGGCGGCATGCAGCAGCGCCTCGCACTCGCGCAGGCGCTCAACCGCAGGCCGAAGATCCTGCTGCTCGACGAGCCGTTCGGCGCCCTCGATCCAGGCATTCGCGCCGACATCCACGTGCTCATCCGCCGCATCTGGAACGAGAACGACCTCACCGTCGTGATGGTCACGCACGACCTTTCCGAGGCGTTCCGGCTCGGCACGCGCGTCGTTGCCTTCGAGCGCCCGCGCAATCGGCCCGAGGAGCAGGAGCGCTACGGCGCGACGCTCGACGACGTCTCGCTCGCCGAGGCGATGTCGAAGGCCGGCGCGAGTATCACGCGGGATTTCGAGGTATGGCCGAAGAAGATCGCCACCCCCCTCCCGAACGGCCACGGCGCCCAGCTGGAGCTTGAGGTGGCGTCAAAAGACGAGAGCAAGCCCGCGGGGTGAGCGCCTTACGGCTTCCGCCGGGGACGACCCCGCGCGGCTTCTTTCTCCCGGGACGGCCCGGACTGATCGAGCGGGCCGAGACCCGTAGAGAGGAGCGCGAGGTGACGGAGAGTTTCTATGGCGATGTCCTGCCGGGCGGAAAGCACTGGTCGCTTGTCATGCGGCGCAATCAGCGCCTGCGCCTGACGGACGTCGAGGGCGGCGCCAACGTCGGCATGCTGTTCTACAACCCGGCAAACCTGCTCGAGCGCTACAACGCGCCCGACACCCTGAAGTGCCAGCACACCTTCAAGCTCACCGTGGGTCACTGCCTATACTCGGACATGGGCCGCATCTTCTGCTCCATCGTGGCCGACACGGCCGGCTGGCACGACACCGTCTGCGGCGCGAGCACCAAGGCGATGGTGGCGGCGCGCTGGGGCGAGGTGAGCTACCAGACGCACCGCAACGACTGGCAGCAGAACGGCCGCGACAGCTTCCTCGTCGAGGCCGCCAAGTACGGGATGAGCCGCCGCGACCTCGCCGCCAACGTCAACTGGTTCAGCAAGGTCGCGACCGACGACAGCGGCGCCATGACCTTCGACGCGAGCGCCGCCAAGGCGGGCGCGTCTGTCGAGCTGCGCTTCGAGATGGACACGCTCGTGCTGTTCCACACCTGCCCGCATCCGCTCGACCCGAGCCCGATCTATCCGAGAAAGCCCGTCCGCTTCGACGTCCTCGAAGGCGCGCCCGCGGCCGCGGACGACGCCTGCCGCCTCTCCGCACCCGAGAACGGTCGCGGCTTCGAGAACAACCGCCTGCTCAACGCCGGCTGCTGCTGAGGGAGGAGGACACCCGTGATCTCGGAAAGCACGTTGCAGCCCAACGCCGCCGCCTACCGCAAGACGATCCCGGCGGGTCAATACTGGATGCACGTCGTCAAGCGCGGCTCGACGCTGCGCATCGTCGATGTCGAGGGCAACCAGGCCGCCGACACGCTCTTCTTCAACGCCGACGACCCGCACGAGCGCTACTCGGCCGTGGACACCATGCGCGAGCAGCGCAACGTCTACCTCGGCCCGGGATCGGTGCTGCGCTCGGACCTCTGCCGCCCGCTGATGACCATTACCGCCGACACGGTGGGCCGCCACGACACGCTGGGCGGGGCCTGCGCCGCCGAGAGCAACACGGTGCGCTATGCGCTCGAGAAGAAGAGTATGCACTCGTGCCGCGACAGCTATCTGCTCGCCGTGGTCGAGAACGAGCAATACGGCCTCTCGAAGCGCGACATCGCCCACAACATCAACTTCTTCATGAACGTGCCCGTCACGCCCGACGGCGGGCTCACGTTCGCCGATGGCGTGTCGGGTCCGGGTAAGTACGTCGAGATGCGGGCCGAGATGAACGTGCTCGTCCTCATCTCCAACTGCCCGCAGCTCAACAACCCCTGCAACGCCTACAACCCGACGCCGCTCGAGGTGCTGATCTGGCCGGAGGGCGCCTGACGTGTTCAAGAAGGTCCTGATCGCCAATCGCGGCGCCATCGCCTGCCGCATCATCCGCACGCTGGATCGCTTGCGTGTGGCGAGCGTCGCCGTCTACTCGGAGGCCGACCGCCACGCCATGCACGTCGCCCAGGCCGGCGAGGCGGTCCTGATCGGCCCCGCCGCCGCCGCGCAGAGCTACCTCAAGGTGGACGCGATCCTGGAGGCGGCGCTGGCGACCGGTGCCGAGGCCATCCATCCGGGCTACGGCTTCCTATCCGAGAACCCGAACTTTGCCGACGCCTGCGCCGAGGCCGGAATCGTCTTCATCGGTCCGAGCGCCGATCAGATGCGCGCCTTCGGGCTGAAGCATCGCGCGCGCGAGCTGGCGCTCGCCGCCGGCGTGCCGCTCGCGCCGGGCTCGGGCCTGGTTGCGAGCCTCGCCGAGGCCGACGCCGAGGCAAAACGCATCGGCTATCCGGTGATGCTGAAGAGTACGGCCGGCGGCGGCGGCATCGGCCTGCAGCTCGTCGCCTCGGAGGCCGAGCTCGCCCCGCTCTACGAGCGCGTCGAGCGCCTCGCGCGCAACAACTTCAAGGACCCGGGGCTTTTCCTGGAGAAGTATGTCGCGCGCGGCCGCCACATCGAGGTGCAGATCTTCGGCGACGGCAAGGGCCGCGTCGTCGCCTTGGGCGAACGCGACTGCTCGGCGCAGCGGCGCAACCAGAAAGTCATCGAGGAGACGCCTGCGCCGGGGCTCTCCGGCAAGACGCGCGGCGCCCTGTGGGAGACGGCGCGCAACCTCGGCAAGTCTGTTTCGTACGAGAGCGCCGGCACGGTCGAGTTCCTCTACGACGGCGACACCGACGACTTCTACTTCCTCGAGGTCAACACGCGCCTCCAGGTCGAGCACGGCGTCACCGAGGAGGTGACCGGCCTTGATCTCGTTGAATGGATGGTGCGTCAGGCCGCCGGCGAAACGCTTCCCCTCGACCAGGAGAGCATCGCGCCGGAGGGCGCGTCGATCCAGGTCCGCCTCTATGCCGAGGACCCGGGCCGCGAGTTCCGCCCGAGCTCCGGCCGCCTCTCGCACGTCGCCTGGCCGGACGACGCGCGCGTCGACACCTGGGTCGAGAGCGGCGCCGAGGTGTCGCCCTTCTACGATCCCATGCTGGCCAAGATCATCGTCCGCGCCGAGACGCGCGAGGAGGCGCTGCAGAGGCTCCGCGCCGCGCTCGACGCCACCGAGATCGGCGGGCTCGAGACCAACCTCGACTACCTGCGCCAGCTCGCTGCCTCCGAGGTGCTGGCCGCGGGCGAGATGCTGACCCGCACGCTCGCCACCTTCCCCTATCGCGCGTCGACAATTGAAGTGCTTTCGCCGGGCACGCAGACCACGGTGCAGGACTGGCCCGGTCGCACCGGATACTGGGCCGTCGGCGTGCCGCCGTCCGGTCCCATGGACCATCTCTCGTTCCGCTTCGCCAATCGTCTCGTCGGCAACGCGGAAGGCGCGCCCGCGCTCGAGCTGACGCTCACGGGGCCCACGCTTCAGTTCAACGTCGATGCCGTCATCTGCCTCGCGGGCGCCGAGATGGCGGCCACCATCGGCAATCGGAGCGTCCCCTTCTGGCAGCCGGTCGGCGTCGCCGCCGGAGACGTGCTGAAGATCGCAAGCGTCACCGGCGCTGGCGCGCGCGCCTACCTCGCCGTGCGCGGCGGCTTCGACGTGCCGGCCTATCTCGGCAGCAAAGCCACCTTCACGCTCGGCAAGTTCGGCGGTCACGGCGGACGCGCGCTTCTCCCCGGCGACGTGCTCCACGTCGCGCATGGCCCCGCCGAGCGCGCGAGCGCGCCGGCCCCCCTCGCGGCGGGCCTCAGGCCCGAGCTCACGCGCGAATGGGAGATCGGCGTCCTCTACGGGCCGCACGGCGCTCCCGATTTCTTCACCGAGAACGACATCGCGAACTTCTTCACCGCCTCGTGGGAGGTCCACTACAACTCGAACCGCACCGGCGTGCGCCTGATCGGACCGAAGCCCGAATGGGCCCGCACCGACGGCGGCGAGGCGGGCCTGCATCCGAGCAACATCCACGACAACGCCTACGCCATCGGTGCCGTCGACTTTACCGGCGACATGCCGGTGATCCTCGGCCCCGACGGCCCCTCGCTCGGCGGCTTCGTCTGTCCCGTCACCATCGTCCAGGCGGAGCTGTGGAAGATCGGCCAGCTCCGCCCCGGCGACCGCGTGCGTTTCGTGAGGTTGTCACCGGTCGAGGCGCGCGCCCTCGAGCTGCGCCAGGACGAGGACGTGGCCGCGCTCCTGCCCTCGAGCGCACCTGTTCTGGTCGATGCCGCGAGCGTCGGCGCCGACGACTGCATCGTCGCCGAGCGCCCCGGTCGCGGAACGCTCCCGCGTGTCGTCTACCGGCGCGCGGGCGACAAGGACATGCTCGTCGAGTACGGCCCCATCGTCCTCGACTTCGAGCTGCGGTTCCGCGTCCACCTTCTGATGACCCGGCTCGAAGGCCTGCGCATCCCGGGCATCATCGATCTCACGCCCGGCATCCGCTCGCTGCAGGTCCACTACGACAGCCGCGTCCTCTCCCTCGCCGCCCTGCTCGATGAGCTCGAGCGCATCGAGGACAGCACGGGCGACATCGGCGACATCGAGGTGCCGAGCCGCATCGTGCGCATGCCGCTCTCGTGGGACGACGCCGCCACCCAGCTCGCCATCGCCAAGTACACCCAGTCCGTGCGGCCCGACGCGCCCTGGTGCCCCTCGAACATCGAGTTCATTCGCCGCATCAACGGCCTCGACGGCATCGAGGACGTGAAGCGCATCGCCTACGGCGCGAGCTACCTCGTGCTCGGCCTCGGCGACGTCTACCTCGGCGCCCCGGTGGCGACGCCCGTCGATCCGCGCCATCGCCTCGTCACCACGAAATACAACCCGGCCCGCACCTGGACGCCGGAGAACGCGGTCGGCATCGGCGGCGCATACATGTGCATCTACGGCATGGAGGGTCCGGGCGGCTACCAGTTCATCGGACGCACGGCGCAGGTATGGAACACTTTCCGCACGACGCCCGAGTTCGAGGCGGACAAGCCCTGGCTCCTGCGCTTCTTCGACCAGATCCATTTCTATCCGGTTTCGGCCGACGAGCTGCTCGCGTTTCGTGATGCGTTCCTGCAGGGCAAGGTCGGCCTCGACATCGAGCCCGCCACGTTCAGGCTTTCCGACTATCGCCGCTTCCTCGCCGACAACGCCGCCGACATCGCGGCCTTCAAGGCACGCCAGCAGGCAGCCTTCGAGGAGGAGCGCTCGCGCTGGCAGGCGAGCGACCAGTCGGGCGCCGCCGTGAGCGACGCGCCCGCTGGCGACGCCGACGCGGACGCGCTTCCCGAGGACGCCATCGCCGTTCAGAGCCCCGTGCCCGGCGCGGTCTGGAAAGTCGAGGTCGGTAAGGGCGCCAGGGTCAAGGAGGGCGACCTGCTCGTCGTCGTCGAATCCATGAAGATGGAAATGGCCGTGCACGCCCCCGCGAGCGGCATCGTCGCCGAGATCCGCTGCGCGGAGGGCCGGCCCGTGTCCCTCGGACAGACGCTCGTCGTCCTGCGCGAGGGACCGGCGGAGGCCGCGCAATGAGCTTGCACCTCGCTTCGCTCTCGTTCGACATCGGCACGCTCACCGAAGGCTATGCGTCCGGCACGCTGCGCCCCGTGGCCGTGATCGAGGAGGCGTACCGCCGCATCGCCGCGAAGGGCGAGCGTCCCGTCTGGATCACGCTGGTTCCGATGGCGCAAGCGCTGGCCGATCTCGCAGCCGCGCCCAACGGACCGCTCTACGGCATCCCGTTCGCGGTCAAGGACAACATCGACGTCGCGGGCCTGCCGACGACCTGCGCCTGCCCCGAGTTCGCCTACGTGCCGGAGTGGTCCGCGACCGTCGTCGAGCGCCTCGAGGCGGCGGGCGCCATCCTCGTCGGCAAGACCAACCTCGACCAGTTCGCGACCGGCCTCGTCGGCACGCGCTCGCCCTATGGCATCCCGTCGTGCGTCTTCGATCCCGAGTACATTTCCGGCGGCTCGAGCTCGGGCTCGTCGGTCGCCGTCGCGTCGGGCCTCGTGTCCTTCGCGCTCGGCACCGACACGGCGGGATCGGGCCGCGTCCCGGCCGCCTTCAACAACATCGTCGGCTTGAAGCCCACGAAGGGCCTCATCAGCGCGCGCGGCCTCGTCCCGGCCTGCAGGACGCAGGATGCGATTTCCGTGTTCGGGCTCACGGTGTCCGATGCGGCGCGCGTGACGGCCTGCGCCGCAGGCTTCGACGCCGAGGACGCCTACTCGCGCGAGGCGCCGCGTCCGTTCGCCGTGGAAGCGCTGCCGGCCAACGTGCGCGTCGGCATTCCCGCGAGCGGGCTCGAGTTCTTCGGCGACGCCGAGGCCGAGCGGCTTTATCGCGCCGCCGTCGAGCGCATGCCGGGCCTCGGCGCCACCGTCGTCGAGATCGATTTTGCGCCCTTCCGCGACGCCGCCCGTCTCCTCTATCAAGGTCCCTGGGTCGCCGAGCGCCTCGCCGCCATCCGCGCCTTCGTTGCCGAAAAACCCGACGCCTTGCACGAGGTCGTGGGCGCCATCATCAAGGGTTCGGCCAAGCTCTCCGCCGTCGACGCCTTCGAGGGCTTCTATCGCCTCGCCGAGCTCACCCGCGCCGCCGAGAGCGTTTGGCGGTCGATGGACATATTGCTGCTCCCCACCGCCGGCACCACCTACAGGATCAGCGACGTGCTCGCCGACCCGGTCGCGCTCAACTCCAATCTTGGCCTCTACACCAACTTCGTGAACCTCATGGACCTGTCCGCGCTCGCGGTGCCCGCAGGCTTCCGCCCGAGCGGTCTCCCCTTCGGCGTGACGCTGATCGCCCGCGCCTTCGAGGACGGCCGCATCGCCGCGCTCGGCGACGCGCTGCATCGCGCCGGGCCCGGTTTGAAACTCGGCGCGACGGCGAAGCTGCTCGCCGACACGGCCGCCGTCACCCCATCACCCCCGTTCGGGCGCGTCGCGGTCGCCGTCGTCGGCGCCCACCTCTCGGGCCAGCCGCTGAACGTCCAGCTCCGCGAGCGCGAGGCCCGCCTGCTCCGCACCACGCGCACGGGCGAGGGCTACAGCTTCTACGCGCTTGCAGGATCCACGCCAGCCAAGCCCGGCCTCGTGTTCGACGGCAAGGGCGCGGGCGGCATCGAGGTCGAGATCTGGGAGATGGACGAAGCGGCGTTCGGCTCTTTTGTTGCGCTCATCCCGCCGCCGCTTGGCATCGGCAGCCTGCGCCTCGCGGAAGGGGATTGGGTCAAGGGCTTCCTTTGCGAGCCCCATGGCCTCGAGGGCGCACGCGACATCACAAGCTACGGCGGCTGGCGCGCCTGGCTCGCGAGCAAGCCGGCAGCGGGCGGCAACCCATAGTCCGAACAAGGAGCAATCGGAGGACCCCGCGCGGCGCTCGGTCGACTCCGGGATGACGATGACGCGTGCGTGACACGGTCATCTTGCCTACGCTCGAGCAGGCGTTGGGGGTGGGCGCACGCGCAGGATCAATTTGACACGCACCAGACGGGATGTGTTGGGGACAGCCGCCCATCGATTTACGACGCCCTCGGACGTGTATAGCATGATCCCCAGACCATGATCGCTTCGGACCCTATCAGTCCGAAGCGTGAATCATCGGTCTCATCAAAAAGCCTAGTGCGCGATCACGATCCAATCGAAGCTGATCGCGCACGAGGGGCGACGTGCCGTTAGGCAAAGTCGGGTAGGGGATGATGGATGTCGCGTTTGTTTATCTCGCATTCGGCGCACGACAGTTTTGAGGCCCTGGCATT
Organism: Hyphomicrobium sp.; assembly: GCA_050179995.1. Lineage (GTDB taxonomy): Bacteria > Pseudomonadota > Alphaproteobacteria > Rhizobiales > Hyphomicrobiaceae > Hyphomicrobium_C. The sequence goes on along the minus strand of JBFXEP010000125.1, from coordinate 58 downwards.
TCACGATTGGCTCCTGAGCGAAGGCTGGAGCGACGAGGACGTCTTCATCGATCTGCAC
>JBFXEP010000124.1:0-7938 GCA_050179995.1 Hyphomicrobium sp. | reverse complement strand
GCTCCGTCGGCCAGCGTGCTCGTCTCGGTTTGTGACAAGCTCCACAACCTCGGGACAGTTGTCGCCGACCTACGTGCAAGCGGTGCTCGGTACCTGGACCGCTTCAACAGCGCTCCGGCTCAGCAACTTTGGTATTATCAGAGCATTCTCGACGTAGCGGGCCCGCGTCTGCCAAGACGGCTGCCGCCGCAGTTCGAGACACTGGTCGGCGAGCTCCAGGAACTCATCTCGTCTCGCAGCAAGTGATTCCTCCGGACCATGTGGAACGCGGTTGAGTGGACGAGGACCTTCAGCGCGGCTTCTGCTGCCAGGGATGGCGATTCGCTTCGCCGCCTACGTCGCGAGGTGTGGTCGCACACCGTCGAGATCGTGCGCGCCAGTGCCTACGAGGTGGGACGTGCCCGGGTTGAGCTCGACGCGGCGCGCGCCGGGACATTGCGCCAGCGCACGGTGTTCTACCCGCAGACAGACGATCTCGTCGCGCCGGCGCGGCGCGGTCAGTACCGGACCCTGGTCTCGGTTCACAACGCGGACTTCCTGGAAATCGCGCGCGCGATCGCCACTCCCGAGTGCGTGCCGGCGGTCCTCAACATGGCCGGCCGCCGGAATCCGGGTGGCGGTGTGCACGACGGCGCGGGGGCGCAAGAGGAGAATCTCTTCCGCCGTTCGAATGCATTTTGCTCGCTGTACCAGTTCGTCGACTACGCGAGCGACTACGGCGTGCCGCGCAACGCAGGTGCGAGTTATCCGATCCCGCGCGAGTCCGGCTCCATTTACTCGCCCGGCGTGACCGTCTTCCGCTCGGCGGAATCGACCGGGTACGCACTTCTCCTTCACCCGTACCGAGTGAATGTCGTCACGGTGCCGGCGATCCACGAGCCCGCCTTGGTCGAGCGCCAGGGTCAACTCCGGCTCACCGACGGGATGGCGCGGGCGACCCTGCTCAAAATCCGTGCGATCTTCCGAGTTGCCGCACGGCACGAACAACCGGACGTGGTGCTGAGCGCCTTCGGATGCGGCGCGTTCCGAAATCCGCCGCAGCACATGGCCGAGCTCTTTAGCGAGGTGCTCGCGGAGCCGGAATTTGCCGGTGTGTTTCGGCGCGTCGCATTCGCGATCATCGATGACCACAACGCCTTTCACCGCGCCAGCCCCGAGGGCAACTACGTGCCGTTCGAGCGTATGCTGGCGGGCCCGCTTGGGTGAGGGCATGAAGCGCATCGAGCGCTACCGGGGCAGCTTGCTCGGATTGGCCGTTGGGGACGCACTCGGCACGACGCTTGAGTTCCAGCCGCCGGGCTCCTTCGAGCCGATCGACGACATGGTGGGCGGCGGGCCGTTCTGTCTGCGGCCGGGCGAGTGGACGGACGACACCTCGATGGCTCTCTGCCTGGCCGAAAGCCTCATCGAGCGCGATGGCTTCGACCCGATCGACCAGATGCAACGGTACGTGCGCTGGTTTCGTCGCGGTCATCTGAGCAGCAACGGGCGGTGCTTCGATATCGGCAACACCGTGCGCAAGGCGTTGCAGAAGTTCGAACAAACCGGAGAGCCCTTTTGCGGGTCCGGCGATTCCCGCTCTGCCGGAAACGGCTCGCTCATGCGCCTTGCGGCGGTGCCGCTGTTCTTCGCCGGTACGCCGAGGGAGGCGATCGACCGTGCAGCCGACAGCTCGCGTACGACGCACGCCGCGCCAGAAGCTGTCGACGCCTGCCGATATCTCGCAGCGCTGCTCATCGGCGCCGTAAACGGTGCGTCCAAGGACGAGCTGCTCGCCGACCATTTCGACCCCGTCCCCGGCCTCTGGCGTGAACGGCCGCTGTCGCCGAAGATCGCCGCGATCGCGGCGGGTTCATTCAAGCGGCGCATGCCGCCGGAAATCCGCGGCCGCGGTTACGTCGTCGATTCACTCGAAGCTGCCCTGTGGGCGTTCCATTGCGGCGAGTCGTTCCGCGACGGCGCGCTGTTGGCCGTCAACCTCGGCGACGATGCCGATACCACCGGCGCCGTGTACGGGCAGCTCGCTGGCGCCTTCTACGGAGAGACTGCGATTCCAGAGAGCTGGAGAAATAAGATCGCCGGCCGTGACCTGATCTTCTCGTATGCGGAACGGCTCTTACGCGTGGCGTAAACCCGCCGGAGGGTCGAGTTTACCCCGCCACAAGCCCTTGCCGCGGCATCGCGTCCCAGGTTCGCCCTTCGAGAGTTCGCCCGTTCCGCTTCTTTCGGACCCCACCCCATTGTTTGAAGAAGAATGGAACGCCCGCAGCGTCGCACTGGTCACGGATCTCAATCACCCACTCGCCGTGCATCGGACGTGCGCCGGGCCCAGTCTGGAGGCCTGGCCTGGCAATCCGGCGCTGCTGCAGCGTCTCCTCGAAGCATGAGCCAACGCCGATGCGCTGCGAGCGACGCACGCGTGGCTGCGCGACCTCGTCTCCGTGCGACGTGAGAAGCGTTGGCCGGCACTTGGCGTCAGGCGCGGCGGCTCACGACGGCGGGATCCAAGCGACTCGTTTCGGCGCCGCACCGACCTTCACTGTGCCGAGCGATTGCAGCTTGCCGCCGTCGAGCTCGACCACCTGCGCGGTCCCGTCTCCGATATTGCTCACCAGGGGGCTCGCACCGGCTCCCCATCTCGGGTTGGGATGTGTTCGACGCAGCAGGGCTTCGCGACGTCGGTCGTGAGCCGATCGAGGAGACGGCCGCTCGACGCGTCCACGGCATCGACGTACGACCGACCCTCGTTTGCCGCCGCGACCACCGAGCCGCCGACCCCCTCTACGACGTGGTAGGTCACCTCCTGCGGCGCCGCGTTCTTAGTCGGCGGAGCGAGGGCGATCAGCCGCGTGACCTCGCCGGCCGCCAGGTCCATCTCGAAGAACCCGTGACTCAGAACGAGCCGAAGTAGAGCCGCGACCCATCGGGGGAGAACGTCAGGCTCCCCGGTTCACATTGAGCAGGTGGAAGCGCACGAGCCGCCGCTCGACAGGGTCGATGATGGCCATGCCCGTGACTTCTTGCACGTCACGAACAGCTGCTTCCGGAGGCGCCCGTATTTGACGACGTGCGGGGCGCTCGCGCCCTCGATGCGGAACGCCTCCTGTATCGTCGTCCGTCCACGCCAACCACATCGTCGCTGTCAAAGTTGGCGACCAAGATGTGCTTCCCATCCTGCGTGAGAACGAGATGGTCATTGTACATCGGGCCAATGGGCGTCTCGTCGCGAAGCGTGAACTCCTTCGCGTCGAAGAACTTCAGTTTCTCCTCATCCGCCACCCCGACCGCGACCGTTTTCCCGTCCTTCGCGACGGCGATCGCGTAGGGCCGCGCGTTGGCCGCGAAGCGCCCGACTTCCTTCATTGCGGCAGATCGACCCGCGAGACCGAGCCGTCCTGCGTGTTGACGGCCAATAGCTCACGTCCGGCGGCGGCGGCCGGTGACATGGAAGCAAGACCGAGCCATGCGACCGCGAGCAGCGTGGCCTCACGTCGTGGCCCTCCTCGCCTGAGCCGCCTCGGCGCGTCGGTTCACTTCATCCCACTGGATGTTCTGGAAGAAGGCATCGATGTACCCGCGCGCGTTCGCGCCGTAGTCGATGGCATAGGCATGCTCGTACATATCCATGACGAGCAGCGATGTCGCGTCCGCCGCCGCGTGGGCGTGATCCCAGCTCCAGTAGTTGTGGACCGCCTGCTGGTGCGGGTCGTAGGCGAGCACCACCCAGCCGGAGCCTCCGGCGAGTGAGAGGCCCGTCAGCCGGAAGTCGTGCTCCCAGCGAGATACCGAACCGTAAGCGGCTGCGATGAGTTTGCTGACCGTGCCATTCAGCTTCCCGTCGCCGCCCAAGTTCCCGAAGTAGAGCTCGTGCAGGACCATCGAGCCGCGAGCAATCAGCTCCTCGCGCTTCAGTGCACCCATGCGGTAGGGCGGTGCGTCCTTGGGGAGCTGGCCGATCTCCTGCTCGATCAGATTCAACCGCTTCACCGCGCCCGTGTAGTTGTTCTCGTGATGAGAGCGCAGCAGTTTCTCTGACAGCCCGCGCAGCTTGGCCGGATCGAACGCGAGCGGCCTAGGCTCGTGCCCGCCCAGGTAGGCTCTTGGCGAGTCACCACGGGGCTCGATGGTTGTTTCTCCGTGGGTTGGGTGGGCAGCGAGAGCGGCGGTCGCGCCCGCGATGACGGCGAGCACTTCGCGGCGAGTGAGGTCGACCGGATTTCGCTTCATGGTCGCTCCTTTGGGGTGTCCACTGTCAGGTCATCGAATGCCCTGACCGAATCCGCCTTCGTCCACAACTGGAGAAGGTGGCGTCGCGGGGTTCGCGATCACCTTGTCGCCATTCCAGTATTCGGCGAGCTGTTCGCCCCTCGCCTCGGTGCTCAGCGCGCTCCACCTTTCGGCCTGCACCGCCCCGCTCCAGCTCGCGAGCTGTTGCCGCTTTCCCAACGCGGACGTAGTAGAGCCGGACGTTCCCTCAATCGGGTTAGCCGGGCCAAATAGTGCGGCGCTTGCGGCTTCCAGGGCGAGGTCCGCCACCTGCGCAAGCAGGACGCCGCCGCCTAACCCTGCGCTTTGCTTGCGCTCGAAGGGGTTTCTGGGCCAATCTGGGCGAAGGGTAGAAATCCGTCTACCCAGGAGGAACACATGAGTCTCAACATCAAAGACGCGACCGCCCACGCGCTCGCCCAGGCTTTGGCCAAGGAAACAGGCGAGACGATGACGCAGGCCGTAACGGAAGCGATCCGCGAGCGCCTGGAGCGCGTCCGCCGGCAGCGGCGGCCCGAGGCGACCGTCGCCGAGTTGCGCGCGATCGGCCATCGCTGCGCGAGCACGCTGAAAGGGCAGCCGGTCGACCACGGCGACATGTTGTACGACGAGCGCGGGTTGCCGAAATGATCGTCGACACCTCGGCAGTGCTGGCCATCCTCTTCGAGGAAAGCGAAGCGGAGCTCTACGCGCGCGCGCTGACGGCCGACTCCTGCCCCCCGCGAACTAGCCCATTGTGAACTTAGTGCCGCCGGCGGTGTGACGTCAGCCACCAAGTTTACAATGGGCTAGTTCTCGGGGGGCAGGTCAATCACGCACTGCTGCTCTTTCTCTACAACTCCGGTGCGCTGTGATGAAGCGGCACGTCTGACCAACGCCGATCTAGATCTCGGCACCTCGCCGGCGGTCAAGATCCCCGGCGAGGGGAAGAAGGTCCGCCTCTGCCGCTCTGGCCCTCGACCGCGCGGACGCTCGGAGCACTGACGGCGGGTCGTGCCCAGCAGGATCCGGTGTTTCTGAACCGTCGCGGCCATCCGATCACGCGCTTCGGCATCTACACCATGGTGGGTCGGTATGCGCGTGAGGCGACGCAGCGCGTGTCCTCCTTGCACACCAAGCGGGTGAGCCCGCACGTGATCCGCCACACCACGGCTGTCCACCTGCTCCGAGCCGGTGTCGACATCAACACCATTCGCGCCTGGCCCGGCCACGTTTCGCTCGACACGACCAACATCTACGCCGAGGTCGATCTCGAGATGAAAGCCAAGGCGCTGAGCGCGTGCGAAATTCCTGATCCGAAAAAAAGCAGCCCTGGCATACGCAGCCAGGGCTGATGTCCTTTCTCAAGGAGCTGCACCGTATGACGCCCGTATAGTCACCCGACTTATGTGGCGTCGATCGCCTCCGAGCCCGTGCGCAACAAGGCAGATCAGGCCCTACGCAACATAAGTCGCCCGGCAACATAACCGCGGGACGTCTTCCTGCAAGTCATCCGGCACGCCGCGGCGCCCGTCATCGTTCACAATCACCCGTCCGGAGATCCCACGCCGTCCGTGAGGACCTCGAGATCACCCGCCGGCTGCGCGAAGTCACGACGTGAGCGGCGTTCGCGTCCTCGACCACAGAAGTAACTTTCGTGAGGAGATGGAGCTGGCCCGACCCTGGCGCGGTCTGTAGCTACATTTCAAAATGCGTATCTACAGCTTGACAAATCCAATTGTCATGGCATTGCTACGATCGTGACGAACGGATCGAGATCGCCCTCTTTGGCAGAAGTCGAAGCTTGGCTTGCGAGCGCCAATAGCGAGATCGCGCAAGTCAACTCCGACATCGCCCCGCTTGTCGAGCGCCGGACCCGTCTGGAGTCCCAAGTCGCTCTCCTTGAGAAGCTCCGCCAGACGTTCGTGGGTGCTTCGCAAATGGCGGAGATTCCCCCCGAGGCATCTATATCGCAGCGACGGGAGCAGCCCGCATGCCCCTCGAGTCCCAGGGGTACGGTCGGCGCTTACGTCGTCGAGCGCGCTCGTCTCATTCTTCAGGAGCACGGCGAGCCTATGCACATCAACGACCTCTATGCGGTGTTCCTAAAACGTGGGTACACCGTACCGGGGGCTGGTACGGCCGCGAATCTCACCGCCCATCTGACTCGCAGCGACGCAATCCGGTCGCCAAAACGTGGGATCTACTGTCTACCTGAACACGATCGTAAGCGTTCCCGCGTCCGCAAGCAGATGAACGCCTGACCTTGTCCGAGGAGATCTGTGACCAACGCACTCAATTATACGCCCGACGCTGATATCGAGATCAGCAAGATCGGAACGATCAAGCTCCTCTGCGCTGAGTTCTCCTCCCACGAGGACGGTTTGCCGGAGTGGGTCAAGAACAGCTCCGACGAGTACATCCGGTGTGACGCCCCCGAAGACCGACGCGTGATCGTCGTAATCTTCAACCATGGTGGGAAGGTTACTCCCTCCCTATCATGCTTGGATTTCAGCGGGATGTCGGCGACAGCGCTCGAGACGAACTTCAGGAAGTGGGGTCGCGACCCGGATGCCGCCGCACGACGGGCGGACGGCGAGCAAGGACAGCATGGTAACGGTGGCAAGTGCTACATGGTCCAAATGTTCGATGACTACGCGCGCGTCGTCACTGTCTTGGCGAAGAAGAAGTGCGTCTACGGCGTTCCGAGCGGCAATCCTCGCTTCGGCTACATCCCCTCCGCGAAGGAGGGCCGTGAGGCACCAGTGAGCGACGTCGCCGCTGAACTCAGGCAGGTACTCAAGGAGATCCGGTGCGTGCCCGACGATCTAGGGCCGGACATCGCTCGATGCGCGCGAGAGGCCAAAGGCTTTTCTCTCGTGACCGGATTCGCTCCTCGGGGCCTGGAAGAAGGAGCACTCACAGCGAAGGGCATCGTCGAGATTCTAGCCGAGCATCCGCAAATGCAGATCTCACTCGAGCTCTGTCGTGTGTACGTTGTCGAGAACGGCAAGCTCGTCACCCCGAAGCCAATCGCACTTCCAAAAATCAAACCGATGGACGGCTTCGAGGAACCCCGTCGGATTGACGTTCCCGAGACATTGGTGGACCCCACGACCGGCGCGAAAGTGTCGACGACGAACGGAGGGAAGTCCGCTCCGGGATGGCTCGTGCTTCTCACCTCGGACGTGAGCATGCGCTACAAGAAGCGCGGCCGGCACGTGATCAACTATAAGGCGATTAGCGGTTGGATTGGGTACGACGGCGTCCTTGAGTTCGACGTGTCGTCGTCGTACCGAGATCGTCTCTACGGCTACTGCACCTTGGATGCTCTTGAACCGTTTAAGGGCAACAAGCGAGAACACCTGGCAAACAGCCCGCTGACGCGAGCCGTCAAAAATTTTATTGCCGCGCAGATCGCCGAGTACTGCGCGATATTCGAAAAGCGCGACAAGCGCAGCTACGACCAGAAGGAGAAGAGCGCCCTCGAAGAGATGAACAGGGCGTTGGATAAGTGGAAGAACCGTTTCCTGAAGGAGATGCTCGGGTCGATGTGGGGGCCGGGTTGACCTGCCCCCCGCCGCCGGTCCACTCATTGTGAGAGTTCGGGGTGTATATCGTCTCCTGCGGGCGGAACGAAGGGAGCCGGAGGCGACCGCAGTTCTGCCCGCGCGCGCCGCGCAAACTCCGCCG
>JBFXEP010000123.1:0-7964 GCA_050179995.1 Hyphomicrobium sp. | reverse complement strand
CTTGGCCAGCGCCGCCATCTCCGCCTTGACCGCCGCCGCCGTCGCCAGCGCATTGGACCCCGGCCGCTGGAACAGCACCACCGCCGTCGCCACCTTGTTCGAGAGGTAGGCGTTGACCGTGTAGTCCTGCGACCCGAGCTCGACGCGCGCGATGTCCTTGACTCGCACCACCTCGCCCGAGGGCTCGGCGCGCACCACGATGTCCTCGAATTGCTCAGGCGTCGAGAGCCGGCCCAGGGTGTGCACCGACAGCGTGAACCCGCCCGGCGACGAGGCCGGCGGCTGGTTGATCGAGCCCGCCGCCACCTGCAGGTTGGCAGACCGCAGCGCCAGCACCACCTCGTTGGCCGTGAGGTTGCGCGACGCCACCTTCTCCGGATCGAGCCAGATGCGCATCGAGTAGTCGCGCGCGCCGAACACGCGCGAATCGCCGATGCCGTCGATACGCGCCAGCCGGTCGCGCACGTAGAGCGTCGCATAGTTGGAGATGTACTGCTGGTCGCGCGATCCGTCGGGCGAGATCATGTGCACGACCATCATCAGGTCGGGCGACGCCTTGAGCACGGTGAGACCCAGCCGCCGCACGTCCTCCGGCAGCCGCGGCTCGGCGATCGAGACGCGGTTCTGCACCAGCACCTGCGCCTGATCGATGTCGGTCCCCGGCTTGAACACCACGCTGATCGACAGCCGCCCGTCGCCGGTCGACTGCGACACGATATAGAGCATGTTGTCGACGCCGTTGACCTCCTGCTCGATCGGTGCAGCCACGGTCTCGGCGATCACCGCCGCCGAGGCGCCGGGATAGGTCGCGGCGATGTTGACGGTCGGCGGCGCGATCTCGGGATATTCCGCGATCGGCAGCGAGGTGCCGGCGATGATCCCGACGATGGTCAGGATCACGGACAGCACCGTGGCGAAGATCGGCCTCTCGATGAAGAAGTGGGAAAAGCGCATGGGGGTGTTCCGGTGCCTCTAGCCCGTTGGAGCCGCTCGATTGCCGCTTATGGGGTTGCCGCCTTGACCTCGCCGGCCTCGGTCTCGACCTTGGCACCCGGCCGCACCATCGGATTGGCGAGACCGTCGAGCACCACCTTGTCGGTCGGCTGTAGCCCGCTCTTGACCACGCGCAGTCCCTCATAGATCGGCCCGAGCGTCACGGGCGCGGCCTTGACCACCCCGTCGTCGCCGACCACGAACACGATCTTCCTCATCTGATCCGACACGACAGCGGTGTCGGGGATCAGCAATCCGTCCACCTCGCCGCCGAACAGCCGCATGCGCGCGAAGATGCCGGGCGAGAAGAGCTGCTCTTTGTTCTCGAGGATGGCGCGGCCGCGTACCGTCCCTGAGCGCGGGTTGAGCTGGTTGTCGACGAAATCCATCTTGCCCTTGTGTGTCCAATCGGTCTCGTCGGAGAGCCGGATCAGCACCGGGTTCGCGGCGTCGCGCGACGAGGCGCGCTGTCCGGTCGAGGCCAGCCGAGCGTAGCGCAGGTAGTCGGATTCCGACGCGTCGAAGATGAAGTGGATGGGATCGAGGGAGACGATCGTCGTGAGCAGCGTTGTGTTGCCCGTGGACCCGCCGGTGACGAGATTGCCGATATCCACCTTGCGGTCCGAGATGAGCCCCGAGATCGGCGCCTTGACAACCGTCCACTCGAGATTGAGCTCGGCGTTCTTGACGCTCGCCTCCGCCACCTGGAGCTGCGCTTCCGTGACGTTGAGGTTGGCGCTGCGCTGCGTGAAGTCGCGCTCGGTGACGGCGCCGGAGCGCACCAGCGGGGCTGCGCGCTCGACCTCGCTCATCGCCAGCGCCACCTGGGCTCTCGCCCGGGCGACCTCGGCGCGCGCGCTCTCGGCTGCGATCTCGAACGGGCGCGGATCGATGGTGAACAGGGGATCGCCGACCTTGACGATCTGCCCGTCCTTGAAGTGCACCTTGTCCACGAACCCCGAGACGCGTGGCCGCACCTCGACGCTCTCCACCGCCTCGAAGCGGCCGGAATACTCGTCCCAGGTGGTGATCTTTTTGGCAACCGGCTGCGCCACGGTGACCTTGGGCGCAGGCGGGCCTTGCGCCGCCGCCGGCACGACACACATCATGTGTGCCACCAGCAACAGGACCATCCCGCCCCGGTATTCGCTGCGTCTCATGAAGCCCCCCTGCTCGGCATGACCTTCGCTCTCCAACCCATGCCACCCTCAACCTATAGCCTGTCCCGCACAATTCTGCCCAGGGGCAGCACGCACCGGCGGATGCTGGCCAGATCGGGCGTTCTGCGCTAGGGGACAAGGGGGAAACGCGCCACACTGAATGAAGAAAGACGACGAGTGACGGGTTCGAACCTTGATCGCCGGCAGATTCTGGCAGGAGCGGCGGCTGCCGGCTTGGCGACAGGCATGCAGGGGCTCGCCTCGGCCCATGCGGGAACGACGGGAGCCGGAACGACGGGAGAGGGAACGACCGGAGCCGGAACGTCCGCGGCCGCGACGGATGGCCCGACCGCACCCGCCGGCGCAGCGCTCAGCGCGCCCGAGCCCTTCTCCTTCGACCTTCTGGCCGCGCGCGCCGAGCAGAATGCCGCCACCCCCTGGCAACCGATCCCCGTGGTCAATGCCGACATCCTCGACCGCATCGACTACGACGCCTACCAGCAGATCCGCTTCCGGCCCGAGATGAGCCTCATGATGGACCCGAAGCGCGAGCTTCCCGTCCAGCTCTTCCACCTCGGCAGGTTCACGCGCGACGTGGTCAGGATCCACATCGTCAAGGACAGGCAGTCCCGGGAGATCGTCTACAGCTCGAGCCTGTTCGACATTCCCGCCGGCCATCCGGCGCGCGAGCTGCCGGACGGCATCGGCTTCGCCGGCTTCCGCGTCATGGCCCCCGATCTCAAGACCGACTGGCTGGCCTTCCTCGGCGCCTCCTACTTCCGCGCCTCGGGCCCATACAATCAGTATGGACTATCCGCACGCGGCCTCGCCATCGACACCGGCGCGGCCACGCCCGAGGAGTTCCCGCGCTTCACGGAGTTCTGGCTCGAGAGCGACGCGGCGAAGGACGACGTCTTCGTTGTTCACGCCTACCTCGACGGACCGAGCGTGACCGGCGCCTATCGCATCACCGCCACCCGCTCGGTCGACACCGCCGGCGTTGCACGCATTAACCAGGAGATCGACGCCCGGCTCTTCGCCCGGCGCGACATCCGCCGCCTCGGCGTGGCGCCCTTCTCGAGCATGTTCTGGTACGGCGAGACGAGCCGCCGCCAGATCGTCGACTGGCGCCCGGAGATCCACGACTCCGACGGCCTCGCCATGTGGACCGGCTCCGGCGAGCGCATCTGGCGCCCGCTCAACAATCCGCCGCGCGTCATGGGCAACGCCTTCGTCGACAACAACATCCGCGGCTTCGGCCTCCTGCAGCGCGACCGCGACTTCGTGCACTACCTCGACGACAGCGTCTTCTACGAGCGCCGCGCGTCCGTGTGGGTGGAGCCGCTCGCCCCCTTCGGCGAAGGCGAGGTGCAGTTGCTCGAGATCCCGACCGACGACGAGATCCACGACAACATCGCCGCCTACTGGTGCCCCAAGGAGGTGTTCGCGGCGGGGACGAGCCGGCACTATCGCTATCGCCTGCGCTGGCTCGACGACATCCCGTTCCCGGGCTCGCTCGGCAAGGCGACCGCGACCTGGACCGGCATCGGCGGACGCCCTGGCCACAAGCGACCCGAGGGCGTGCGCAAGTTCGTGGTCGATTTCCAGGGCAAGGTCTTCCAAGGCATCGGGCGCGACGACGGCGTCGAGATCGTCGTCTCCCCGTCGCGCGGCATCCTGAGCAACGACTATTGCCATCCCGTGGTGGATCAGCGCGAGCGCTGGCGCGCGCTCTTCGACCTGCAGGCGACCGGCGACGAGCCGGTCGACATCCGCATGTATCTGCGCCGGGGCGAGCGCGCGCTCACCGAAACCTGGGTCTTCCAGTACTTCCCCGAGGCGTGACTTCGATCCCCTTTTTTCGTCATTCCGGCCAAGCGACGGCGTAGCCGAGCGCCGAGCCGGAACCCAGCGCTAGGCTCCTATCGCTTTAGTTCTTTTGCATCTTCGACAATTCTTCCGCTGGGTTCCGGGTCTCGCTCGCTTTGCTCACTTCGCCCGGAATGACGGAGGCACGCGCCTCCGAGAACAGCGGGCAGGTCAGCGTCTTCTGCAGCGCTGCGATCAGCTCGTCCTTGTCCTGCGCTGTGATCGCAAGACCGCCGGTCTCCTCCGCCATGCAGGCCGACCCCGACCCGGGCGCGAGCCACGTCTCTCCGCGCACCTTGAAGGCGATGACGTGGATCGTCAGCGCGCTGGCTTCCGCGCTGAGCTCGCGCGCGAGCCGGCACGGGTCCCCGCCGCAGGTCTCCTCGCCGTCCGTGAGCAGCACGACGACGGCGGGCTTCTCGCGAAAGTTGAGCTCTTCCGCCGCGCCACGCACCGCCGATGTGAGCGGCGTCTGGCCCGCCGGCACCAAGCCATTGACCTCGCCCATGATGGTCTCGGCGCTGTTCGCTCCCGGCTTGAGGCGCAGCTCGACGTTCTGGCATTTGGGCCGCGCACCCGGCCCGTAGACCATGAGCCCCAGATGGCGCCGCGACACGACGGAAGGCAGCACGGCCGCCAGCGCCTCCCGCACCTTGGCGATGTGCGGACGCACCTCGTTCATGTCCGTCCCCGCCATCGAGCCGGAGGCGTCGAACACCAGCATCGCGTCGTCGAGGCAGCGCACGTCGTCGGCCGCCGGCGCCGGGGCCGGCAGCGAGCCGAGCACCAGCGCGCCAGCCAACCCGACCGCACGAGCAGAGCTTCGCATCGCTGATCCTCCGCCGGTCACCGCAACGATGTCGCCCCGCGCCATGACGAGGCAGCAGGTCGCAACGTAACACAGTTACAGGTGGAGCGTCAGCGTCAGTCTGGGACCTACTTCGCAGGTCCCGTCTCGATCGGCGTTCCGAGCGGCTCCTGGCCCCACTCGGCCCACGACCCGTCGTACACCGCCGCGTTCGTCTGCCCGATCACGGCGAGCGCGAGCGACAGCATCGAGGCCGTCACGCCCGACCCGCACGTGGTGATGACCGGCTTCTGCGGATCGATGCCGGCGCTGCGGAACAGCGCCTCGAGCTCGTCCTTCGACTTCAACGTCCCGTCCGCGTTGAGGATGGCCCCCGACGGCACGTTCTTGGAGCCCGGGATGTGCCCCGAGCGCAGGCCCGGACGCGGCTCGGCCTCCGTCCCCTCGAAACGCCCCTTGGGACGCGCGTCCACGATCTGCATGCCGCCGCTCGCCACGTAGCCCTTCATGTCGTCGAGATCGCGCACCAGCGAGTTGTTGAGCAAAGGCGTGAAGTGGCGCGCCGTGCGCGTGATGGGCGGCATGTCCTCAAGCGGACGCCCCTCGGCCTTCCACTTCCTGAGGCCCCCGTTCAGCACCGCCACGTCCTGATGCCCCATGGCGCGGAACGTCCACCACACGCGCGCGGCCGAGAACAGACCGTACGTGTCGTAGACCACGATGCGCATGCCGTCGCCCACGCCCATCTTCTTCATGCGCGAGGCAAACTTCGGCGTCGGCGGCAGCATGTGCGGCAACGGCGACTTCTCGTCGACGAGATCGTCGATGTCGAAGAACAGCGCGCCCGGGATGTGCTCGGCCATGTACTCGGCCTTGGCGTCGCGGCCCGAGTTCGGCAGGTGCCAGGAGCCGTCGAAGACGATGAGATCGGGCGCGTCGAGATGCTCGGCCAGCCAGTCCGTCTCGACAATCCAGTTCTTGGCGCTCTCCGGCACGAAAATCCTCCTTGCTGGTAGGGGGCTGCCCGCAGGGTTGTTCTCGGCCGCAAGGACGCGGCCGTTGTGGGACGAACCCGGAAACGACGGGATGCGCGGGGGTCCGGAAGCAGAACTCTGCGCCGGCCACGAATTGGCGCGTACCCTAATGGCGGCGTGTGACCGCCGCAAGAGGCCGCCCGCGGCACCCGAGAACGTGCGATACACCCGCGAATTCAAACGCTTGGACTGCACGGTCCTTACGCAAACGTAAGCCCGCGGCAAACCTCCGCCGCTTGGGTGGCGGGCTCCGAACCACCATCTCAACAGAAAGGCGGTCGATCACCGGCCACCCGGCTCCACACACGAGGCCCGCCATGCCGACCATGCAAAGCTTCGGTTACGTCATCAGAGCGGCCGGATTGTCGCTCTGTCTCATCCTGGGAACGGGCGCCGTCTGGGCGCACGGCGCCTCGGGCGGAATGCACGCCGGCTTTGCCATCCCAGCCCCGCTCGCCGCGCCCATCGCGCCGATGGCTTCGTCGTCAGCACGCGTACCGACGGCCGCGCGCACCACGACGTCGACGACGCACGGCACATCCGCTGGCGCCGCGCCGGCACTGCCTCAGCCGACCGCGCCGACCCCGCTGCCCTCATCCGTTGTCCAGGGCTGCGAAGGCGCCGTGCAGGTGAACTGCCTCGCCAAGGCCAAATCGACCCTCGGCGCATCCGGCGGCGACACGACGCCCGTATGGTCGGCGCCGATCCCGACGACGCTGCCCCCCGCCCCCACATCCGATCCGATCACCGAGCCGGCCCAGGATACGAGCTTGCCTCCCGAGCAGAGCGGCGGCGCGAGCGGCGTCGTCATAACGGCCGGCGGCGGTCCGACCCTCACCGACTGCATGGTGCTGTGGGAGCCCGCGGTGCATATGTCGAAGTCCGACTGGAAGGCCGTCTGCATCCGCACCATGAACGGCATCGAGGAGCCCTCGCTCGCCATCCGGTCGGTCGATCCCTCGGCGCCGGCGCACGCCGCCGGCAAGAGCGCGAGCGCCTCGCACGGCTGACGTCCCGATCCCATACGTCCGTCCACCGGCACGTGCTATGCATCGTCAGGCGGACGCAGGGGGGCGAGCACCGTCCGCCCCGACCTGCTTGAGGAGGACGCCATGAGATCCGCCCGCCGCGCCGCCGCCACGTGTCTTGCCACGCTCGCCGTGGCATCGGCCGCCCTCGCTCAAGAGCCGAAGGCCGGCTCCGCCGACGAGGGCCTCCTCATCGAGGATCTCCTGAAGTCCGGCTGGAAGGTCGCGGGCTTCACCAGCACCTTCGACAACCGCTCGGCCATGATCCTCTTCAGCCACCCGGCGGAGATGTCGCTCGTGCAATGCCTCACCGGCTACGACGTGACCCGCACCCCGCGCACCTACACCAACTGCTACCGGCTGAAGTAGCGGTCCGCCGAACCGGACCACGAGACGGCTAGGGTGCTTCCGGAAAAGTGGGAACCGGTCATGGCGAAGCCATGCGAGCAACCAAGTCCGACAAGAAGCACGACAAGACAAGGACCTAGAGGCTTTCCGCGATTCCATGAAAAGCGGAAAGCCTCTAGCGCATTTTCCGATCCGACGGAGGCGCGCTGCGATTTCCCCTCCCCGTCACGGTGAAGCCATGCTCCGCATGGACGCGGGGAGGGATTAGGGGTCAAGTTTCCCCCACAAGGGGGAGGGAGCGCCCTAGCCCATGTGCCAGCCGTGGCTCGCGGTGATGCTCTGTCCGGTGAGCGCGTTGGTGTTGAACGCCGCCAGCACGAGCGCCACCTCGGCAATGTCCTCGACCGTCGTGAACTCCTTGTCCACGGTCTCGCCCAGCATCACCTCGCGGATCACGCGCTCCTCCGAGATGCCGAGCTCCTTGGCCTGCTCCGGGATCTGCTTGTCGACCAGCGGCGTGCGCACGAAGCCGGGGCAGATGACGTTGGCGCGCACACCGTACTTGGCGCCTTCCTTGGCCATGGTGCGCGCCAGCCCGAGTAGCCCGTGCTTCGCCGTGACGTAGGCCGACTTCAGCGGCGAGGCCTCGTGGCTGTGCACCGAGCCCATGTAGATCAGCGAGCCCGACTTCTGCTTGTACATGTACTTGACGCAGGCCTTCGTC
>JBFXEP010000122.1:0-8003 GCA_050179995.1 Hyphomicrobium sp. | reverse complement strand
CCAGCTTGGGGATCGACTGCCATCCGCCTTCGGTCAGCGCCCGCGCACCGTACGAGATGCGCCGCCCCCCCTCGAACACAGGGCGGATTGTGGGATGCGTCTTGAAGCGCTGGAACTCGTCATACGGCGAAAGGTACGGGTTGTCGTAGTTGAGGTGCACGACGAAGCCGACCGAGACCAGGTTCTTGCCGTAGTGGTAGAGGAACGACCCGCCCCCGGTCTTGCCGTCGAGCGGCCAGCCGAAGCTGTGCTGCACGAGCCCCGGCTTGTGCAGCTCGGGGCGCACCTCCCACAGCTCCTTGAGGCCGATGCCGTACTTCTGCGGCTCGGCATCGCGCGCGAGGTCGAGCTTGGCGATCAGCGTCTTGGTGAGCGAGCCGCGCGCGCCCTCGGCCAAGAGCGTGTACTTGCCGCGCAGCTCCATGCCGCGCTGGAAGCTGTCCTTGGGCACGCCGTCGCGCCCGATCCCCATGTCGGCCGTGGCAACGCCGACCACCGCGCCGGCCTCGTCGTAGAGCACCTCGTTGACGGAGAAGCCCGGATAGATCTCGACCCCGAGCTCGGCGGCCTGCTCCCCGAGCCAGCGCACCACGAGCCCCAGGCTGCCGATGTAGTTGCCGTGATTGTTCATGAGCGGCGGCATGAGGAAGTTGGGCAGCCTGACATCGCCGGCTGGGCCGAGCACCAGGAAGCGATCCTCCGTCACCTGCGTCGTGAGCGGCGCACCGCGCTCGCGCCAGTCCGGGATCAGCCGGTCGAGGCCCTTGGGATCGATGACCGCGCCCGAAAGAATGTGTGCGCCGACCTCGCTCCCTTTCTCCAGCACGACGACCGAGATGTCTTCCCCTTTCTCGGCTGCGAGCTGCTTGATGCGGATGGCGGCGGAAAGCCCGGCCGGCCCCGCACCGACGATCACAACATCGAACTCCATGCCTTCCCGCTCGGGAAGGTCAGCATCACCCCGCGCCATCTTTGCTTATCCCATTCGTCACTGCCTGTTGCCGGTTTGGTCCCAATTCGAGAAGGCGTCAAGTGCAGCCGAGCCGCGCCGGCGCTATCCGCAGAACGCCCAAGACGTGCAAAGGCATCGCGATGCCGGTAAGCTGCGGCCCATGCCATCCGAAGCCGAACAGCACGCGCTCGCCGCCCTCCTCGACTGGTATCGCGAGATGGGCGTCGACACCGCCGTCGATGACCGCGCCATCAACTGGCTGGAGCGCGGCGCCGTTGCGCCGGGCAGCAGTTTTCAGGTGCCGTCGTCAGCCCCGGATCACAGCACAAATTCCCCTCCCCCTGGCGGCGGGGTGGGGTTGGGGGGGGGGGGAGTCCCAACGACGCATGCTCGGGTGTCCCCCCCTCCCAACCATCCCCCGCAAGGGGCAAGGGTCGCGCCGCCGCGCCCCCCCGAGCCGCGACCGGCCTTCACCGCGACCCCACCCGATGCCGCCGAGCTCACCGCGCGCTCCGTCGCCCGCAACGCCTCGACTTTGGACGAGCTGGAAGCCGCACTGCGCGCCTTCGACGGTTGCGGCTTGAAGGCAACCGCCAAGAACCTCTGCTTCTATCGCGGCGCGCCCGCGGCCCGCCTCATGATCATCGGCGAGGCGCCGGGCCGCGAGGAGGATCTCGAAGGCAGGCCCTTCGTCGGCCGCGCCGGCCAGCTCCTGGACAAGATGCTGGCCGCCATCGCGCTCAAGGAAGAGCACGTCCACATCACCAACGTCGTCTACTGGCGCCCGCCCGGCAACCGCACCCCGACCCCGCAGGAGAGCCAGGTCTGCCGCCCGTTCCTCGAGCGGCAGATGGAGCTGGTCGCACCCCACGTCGTGCTGCTGCTCGGCGGGGCGGCCGCCAAGGAAATGCTCGCGGTCACCGACGGCATCATGCGCATCCGCGGCAAATGGCGGGAGATCCAAAGTGGAGGCCGCGCCGTCAAAACCATGGCGACCCTGCACCCGGCCTATCTCCTGCGCACGCCCGCAGCGAAACGCCAAGCCTGGCGCGACCTCCTCGCCGTGCAAGCCGCGCTCGAAAAGAATTGAAGGCCCCCGCCATGCACCGCCTCGACGACACGCGCCCCTTCCTCCCGCTCCGCATCGCCATCCTGACCATGTCGGACACGCGCACCGCCGCTGAGGACAGGTCCGGCGACGCGCTGGCCTCCCTCGCGACCGAGGCCGGCCACACCGTCGCCGCGCGCGCGCTTCTAAAGGATGACGCGGACGCGATCCGCGCCAAGGTCGCGGCCTGGATCGAGGATGCGGGCGTCGACGTCGTCATCACCACCGGCGGCACAGGCTTTACCGGCCGCGACGTGACGCCCGAGGCCGTGAAGCCGCTCTTCGAGAAGGAGATCGACGGCTTCGCCATCCTCTTCCATCAGCTCTCCTACGCGAGCGTCGGCACCTCGACCATCCAGTCGCGCGCCTGCGGCGGCATCTCGCGCGGCACGCTGATCTTCTGCCTTCCGGGATCGACGGGCGCCTGCAAGGACGCCTGGAACGGCATCCTGAAGTGGCAGCTCGACAACCGCCACCGGCCCTGCAATTTCGTGGAGATCATGCCCCGCTTCGAGGAGCACCGCCCGAAATCCTGACGCGCCTCTATCCTACTCCATGGACGCCGTCCGCGCGGAGCGCGGCTTCGCCGGGGCCGTCAATCCCGGCCATGACGTGATAAAGAGCGACTTCGCGCTCTACGGAGCGCGTTGCGCGACGGGTTCGCCGACCGGCTCCTGCCGCGGGCCGAACAGGTTGGCGATGGTCGCCACCGGCACGCCGACGAGATAGAGCGCGAGGCACGCCTGGTTGCGCAGCATGCGTGCAAGGTAGCCGTCGCGCCGGTAGCGCTCCCCGCCCGTCACCGCGCGCGCGTTCAGCACCGCGAGACGCCCGCGCCCGAGCCGGCGCGCAAGATCCATGTCCTCCAGCGCCCGCAAGGTGCGAAAGCCGCCCACCTCGTCGTAGAGCGCGCGCGAGATGAGGAGCCCCTGCTCGCCGTAGGGAAGCTTAATGAGCCCCGTGCGCAGCGAAGCCATGACCTCGAGCGTGCGCGCCAGCACGCCCTCGTCGTCGAGCACGAAGCGGAAGCTCGCGGCCGAGGCCGGCCGCCGCCCGTTGTCCACCCGCTCCATGTGGAAGTTCGCGTCGCGCTCCCAGCCCGCATCGAGATAGGTGTCGGCGTTGAGGAACAGGAGCCACGGGAAACGCGCCCGCAGCGCGCCCGCCTTGAGCTGCGCGCCCCGCCCGGCTTCGCTCGTCACGATCTCCGCCCCCGCCCCGTCGGCGATGTCGAGCGTGCGGTCGGTCGAGCCGGCGTCGACGATGATCACCTCGCCGACGAGCCCGTCCACCGCCGCCGGCACCAGCGACGACAGCGTCTCGCCGAGCGAGGCCTCGGCATTGAGCGTGGGAATGACGACGGAGATCATGGCTCCCTGTCTCGCACGACTGCCCCGGCTGCAACAAGCATGCGCCGCGCCACACGCCAATTCGGGCGCTAACGGACGAAGCACGCAATCCCCTGACCAAGCCTCGCCACAGCATTTTTGTTCTTTATTTGTTCATGGTTCTGGAGTACGCTGCGGGACGCATGAAAGCTCCGACCTCGCGCCCGAAAATGAATCCGCTCGCCAAGTCCGAGACCGCGCCGGAAAGCGAGGTCGGCGAGGACCGCAGGCACGGTCGCGGCGCGCGCTCGAACCACTCCGGCCGCTTCGAGAGCGAGCGGCGCATGACCTACGACGACGGCTGGGAGACCCTCGGCGAGCTGGACGCATTCCGCACCGAGGTCACGGTCGAGCCGGCGCGCTCGATCATCTCCCGTAACAAGAGCCCGGACATCTCCTTCGGGCAGTCCATCAACCCCTACCGCGGCTGCGAGCACGGCTGCGTCTATTGCTATGCGCGCCCGAGCCATTGCTACCTCGGCCATTCGGCGGGCCTCGACTTCGAAACCAAGCTCTACGCCAAGACCAACGCCGCCGAGCTTCTGGAGGCGGAGCTGGCCCGCAAGGGCTACGTCCCGAGCTCCATCGCGCTCGGCGCCAACACCGACCCGTACCAGCCCATCGAGCGCACCTATCGCATCACGCGCGCCATCCTCGAGGTGCTGGAGCGCGCGTCCCATCCGGTCGGCATCGTCACCAAGTCGGCGCTCGTCGTGCGCGACATCGACATCCTGGAACGCATGGCGGCGCGCGGCCTCGCCAAGGTGGCGATCTCCGTCACCACGCTCGACCGTAGGATCGCCCGCGCCATGGAGCCGCGCGCAGCGACGCCGCCGAAGCGCATCGAGGCCGTCCGCAGCCTCACGTCAGCGGGCATCCCGGTGTCGGTCATGGTCGCGCCCATCATTCCTGCACTGAACGACTGCGAGATCGAGCGCATCCTCGACACCGCGCATGAGGCCGGAGCGACGGGCGCAGGCTACGTGCTCTTGCGCCTGCCGCTCGAGCTCAAGGACGTGTTCCGCGAATGGCTCGCGAGCGAGTTCCCCGATCGCGCGAGCCACGTCGTCAGCCTCCTGCGCTCCATGCATGGCGGCCAGGACTACGTCGCCGCGTTCGGCGAGCGCCAGACCGGCCGCGGCCCATATGCCCAGCAGATCGCGCTGAGGTTCCGCTTAGCGTTGAAACGCTTGGGCATGGACCAGCGCCGCCCCCCGCTCCGCCTCGACCTCTTCACGCCTCCGGTTGCGAAAGGCGGCCAGATGCCGCTGCTCTGAGGCAGTAGGCAGTAGCGGACTCGATTCGGCTCTTCTCACTGCCTCACCGCCCCTTATCCACAATCCGCTTTGACACGCAGGCCGTCCCCCGCGACCTTGTCCCCATGCGCGTGGATGATTCGAAAATCGTGCCGACGTTCGAGCTGGAGGCAGCCGAGCTCACGCTCGCCGGCGGGCCCATCGCCGGCATCGACGAGGCAGGCCGCGGCCCGTGGGCGGGCCCGGTCGTCGCCGCGGCGGTCGTGCTCGATCCCGATCGCATCCCGCAGGGCATCGACGACTCGAAGGCCCTCGACCCGGAGGAGCGCGAGCGCCTCTACGCGCGCATCATGGCAACGGCCATCGCCGTGGGCGTCGGCATCGGCGAGGTCGACCGCATCGAGCGCGACAACATCCTCGCCGCCACCATGTGGGCCATGGCGGAGGCGACGAGCCAGCTCGCCTGCCGCCCGCGCCTCGCGCTCATCGACGGCAATCGCGCGCCCCGCCTCAGATGCGAGGCGCGCACCATCGTCAAGGGCGACGCCAAGTGCCTCTCCATCGCCGCCGCCTCGATCATCGCCAAGGTGACGCGCGACCGCATGATGATCGCGCTCGCGCGCGAGGTGCCGGGCTACGGCTTCGAGCGCCACAAGGGCTACGGCACGCCCGAGCACCGCGCAGCCCTCATCCGCCTCGGGCTCTCGCCCCACCATCGCCGCACGTGGAAGCCGGTGCAGCTCGCGCTCGGCCTGATCGAGGCCGAGGCGGAACTCTCCTGACGCGTCCGAACGGCCCCTGCGACACGAAGTGCAATGCACAATTTTGACGAAGGCCAATGTTGATACTCCGCACATTCCTATACTAGGCTCGGAAAACAACCTGGCTGCCGGCCGAAAATCCGGGAACTTGAGGCAGATCAGGCCGATTTGGAGGTCACGCTCGCTGGAACTGTCGCTCACACGCCGTGAGCACCGCGAGGTCGACCGTGATCGTTACCGATTCCCACGTCCGCATCCTTCTCTGCACGTCGAACGCCGGTGAGCGTGCCTCTCGGCTCCGCCCTCGCGCGTGAGCTCGCAGCCCACAACCGACGAAGCAAACAGTGAGAGAATGAAGATGCTGCTGATCCAAGTTTTGATCGTAGGATGCCTACACACGAACCCGGGCTTCTGTGAGGAGTTCCGCATCCCCGTCGCGCCGCAGGAGGACTTCCGCTACGGCATCACACCAACGCTCTGCACCAAATTCACGTTCGATCTCGTGCAGGACTGGGAGAAACATCACGGCACTTACTTCGTGAAGAAGTGGACGTGCGCGAACTACGTGAAGCCGAAAATCTCGCTCTAACGCCTCCTCCAGCCTCGATTCCCCCGCCCGCGAGAAACATCGCGCGCGGGCACCACCGTAATTCTGCGGACGGCGGCGTCGCCCGCTGTTGCCAAGGGCAAGGGAGCGCCGCGCATCTTGCCTTGTGCTCTGCCGCCTCGCTTGAGATCGTGCGGTGAACTTCCCTTCAGCGCCCTAGCCAAAGGAAGCCGCACGCTCGATGCCGCACCACACGCCACTCATCGCCACCATCGTCACCGGACTGGCCCTCGCCTTCATCTTCGGCACGCTGGCACAGCGCCTGAGAATATCGCCGCTCGTCGGCTACCTCATCGCCGGTATCGCCATCGGCCCCTTCACGCCGGGCTACGTCGCCGACCAGAGCCTCGCCAACGAGCTGGCGGAGATCGGCATCATCCTGCTCATGTTCGGCGTCGGCCTGCATTTCTCCATCAAGGAGCTGTGGGCCGTCCGCACCATCGCCGTGCCGGGCGCCATCGCGCAGATCGCCGTCGCGACCCTGCTCGGCGCCGGCCTCGCGCACCTCCTCGACTGGACCGCCGGCGCCGGCCTCGTGTTCGGCCTCGCGCTTTCGGTCGCCAGCACGGTCGTGCTCTTGCGCGCGCTGCAGGAACGCCACCTCGTCACCTCCGAGCGTGGCCAGATCGCCGTCGGCTGGCTCATCGTCGAGGATCTCGTCATGGTCCTCACCCTCGTGCTGCTGCCCGCCATCTCGCCGCTGCTCGGCGGCCAGAGCGCCGACGGCACCACGCCGGGATCGCTCGATATCGGCGGGCTCCTGGCGACCGTCGCAATCACCATCGGCAAGGTCGCCGCCTTCGTCGCCGTGATGATGGTGGCCGGCCGCCGCGTCATTCCCTGGATTCTTCACTTCACGGCGCACACGGGCTCGCGCGAGCTGTTCCGCCTCGCCGTGCTCTCGATCGCGCTCGGCGTGGCCTACATCGCCGCCAACCTGTTCGGCGTGTCGTTCGCCCTCGGCGCCTTCTTCGCCGGCCTCATCCTCTCCGAATCCGCGCTCTCCCAGCAGGCCGCCAACGAGAGCCTGCCGCTCCGCGACGCCTTCGCCGTGCTGTTTTTCGTCTCCGTCGGCATGCTGTTCAACCCGCAAATCCTCCTCAGCCATCCCCTGGCCGTGCTGGCGACGCTGCTCATCATCATGATCGGCAAGTCGCTCGCCGCCTTCGCCATCGTGCGCGCCTTCGGCTATCCGATGGGCACCGCCTTCACGATTTCCGCGAGCCTCGCGCAGATCGGCGAGTTCTCCTTCATCCTGGCCGCACTCGGCATGGATCTCGGCCTCTTGTCCGACACGGGCCGCGATCTCATCCTCGCCGGCGCGATCCTCTCGATCATCCTCAATCCGCTGTCCTTCTGGGGCCTCGATCACCTGAAGCCGTGGATCGAGAAGAAGGACGCTCATCACGCGCCCGGCGAGCCGCAAAGCGCCAAGGAAGACGAGGAGCCCGTCCACGTCACCGCGCTCGAAGGCCACACCATCGTCATTGGCACCGGCCGCGTGGGCAAGCGCATCATCGACGCCTTGGCCGCGGGCGCGACGCCCCTCTACGTCATCGACGAGAGCGACGAGGAGATCAAACGTCTGCATGCGCGCGGCATCGAGGGCGCCGCCGGAAGCGTGGCGACCGTGCTGCACGCGGCCAATCCCGCCAGGGCCGCCGCCTTGATCGTCGCCATACCGAGCAACTTCGAAGCCGCCGAGGCGATCGAGCAGGCGCGCGCCGCCAATCCGGTCCTGCCGATCATCGCCCGCGCCCAGAACGACCCCGAGGCCGACTACCTGAGGAAATACGGCGCGACGGAGGTCGTCATCACGTCCGACACGCTCGCCGATGCCATGCTCTCGACCTATCGCGAGACGCCGCGCACGGCATGACGCTCGAGGTGTATCTCCGAGTCGAGGAGAGGCTTCCTCCCGCCGCAAAAGC
>JBFXEP010000121.1:0-8006 GCA_050179995.1 Hyphomicrobium sp. | reverse complement strand
CCGGGACGTGCACCTGATCGGCTTTGTAGTTGCCGGTCAGCGCGTGCATGACGATGTTGATGCCGGTGCGCAGCGCCATCTCGCGCTGGCTTTCGCCGCCGGGCACGACGGGGTAGAGCGGCCGGCCCGAGCTGTCGAGCGCCCAGGCAGAGGCGAAATCGTTGGATGTGATCATGATGGAGGTGACGCCGTCGGCACGGCGCGCGCGGCGTCCGTCGCCATCGGAGTCGGACGAGGCCTCGACCCAGAGCTGTCCGCCTTCCCAGCGGCCGGGGAACGAGCGCAGGAGATAGAACGACTTGGTCAGCACGTGATCCTCGGGCACCGGCTCGAGGCGCGGCACGTCGAGCGAGCCCAAGACGCGCTTCAGAGCGGCGCCGTTGCGGCCTTCGAAGCTGGTTCCGGTCGGCACGCCGCTGCCATAGTCGCGGGTGTCGAAGATGATCATGCCGCCTTGCTTCATGTAGGCGTCGATCTTGGCGAGGGCCGGCTGCGGCAGCGGCTTGGCGCTGTCCAGCACGGGCCAGTAGAGCACCGGATAAAATGCGATCTCGTCCTCAACGATGTCGACGCCGATCGGCTCGCCGGGCTCGACGGCGGTGCGCACGGCGAGCACGCGGGACAAGCCCTCGAGCCCGGCCTTGCTGGTGGCGTCGGCGCCGACGTCGCCGGTCAGGACGTAACCGAGCGTGACGTTGTCGGTGGCCTTCTGCGCGGTCTTGCCGCCCGGCACCTGGGAGATGTCGTCGGTCCGAGACTGGGCGGCCGGAGACTGGGCGCGCGCGACATCGTGCGGCAGGGCGGCCAGTGACACGAGCGCGGCGATCATGGCGCCGGCCGCGGTGCGTGCGCCGGGACGCAGGCGCGCGGCAAGCGCACCGAAGGCTCCCACTAGGGCGAGGACGGCCAGGATGTCAGCAAAGATGAGCGCCAACGCCGCCGAGAGCAGCGCGGGGCCCAGAGGTGTCGACGGGCGGGTTTCGTAGAGCATGCGCTGGGCCCCCGAGAGACGGGGGAGCGGCGCCAGCACGCTCGCCTGCTCGAGCACGTTCAAGGCGCGGGGACTCCCCTGCGCGCCATAGTACCCGGGTGGATGAGCGAGGCTAGCCTTCACCTTGGCGATTTCCGCTGCCGGAATCGCTTCCGCGGTCGGCGGCGGCGCGTGGAGCACGCCAAAGCCGTCCAAAGTCTGCACCGGGGCGATGGCGTCGGCTCCGGCATCCCGCGACGCTGCGGCGTCGTCGGACGTTTCGGCCGCGGCGTCGGCGGCCGCCTGGCCGGCAAGGCTGCCGAGAGCCGTCACCCGGCGCAGCATCTCGACGAAAAGCCCCGACATCGGCAGGTTCGACCAGTCGGAGTTGGCGGTCACATGGAAGAGCACGACCTGGCCGGCGCCGAGCCTCGAGGCGGTGACGAGCGGCGTGCCGTCGCCGAGGCGGGCCCAGACCTTGACGGTGGGCGTCAAGAGGGCGGGGTCGGCGAGCACCTGGCGCGAGACGGTGACATCCTTGGGCACGGTGAGACCGGCGAAGATGCTCGTGTCGTCGAAGGCGGCGAGCGGCTGCGGGCTCGACCAGGAGAGCGCCCCGCCGAGCGTGCGTCCGCCCATGCGGAGCGCGACGGGGAGCAGATCGTCGCCGCCGCTCTCGAGGCGGGGGCCGGCGAAACGCACCAGCACGCCGCCGCGCTCGACCCAGGCCTGCACCTGATCCTTCACGTCGCCCGACAGCGTGCCGATGTCGGCGAGCATCAGCACGCTCGCCCGCTGCTTCAGCACGGTGTCGATGCCGCGCGCGAGGTTGTGGTCCTGCGGGCGCACGATCTCGGCGTAGGGCTGCACGGCTTTCTCGATGTAGTAGAGCGGAGCCAGCAGCGGCTGGGCCTGCTCGGTGCTCTCGCCCGAGATCATGCCGACGCGCTGCCACTGGGAGCGCCCGTCGAGCAGGCTCACGGCGCCGGCGGAATGCTCGGAGGTGAGCTCGAGGCGCGTCACCTGGTTCCTGAGCTCGAGCGGCATGTCGAAGGTGATCTCGGCCCTCACGGCGCCATTCGACAGCGTGAAGGGCGCCTCGCCGAGGCGCTGGCCACGGGCGGAGTAGGCGTCGATGCGGCCGCTGCGGGCGGGCCCGTCGGCGCGCAGTACGGTGGCCGCCAGCTTGCCGTCAGGGCCCACGCCGCCGACGAGGCCAATGGGCTCGTTGCCGCCCGCGTCCTCGACCATGGCGAACGTGCCGGTGCCGGCAGCCTTGGCAAGGGCGTCGCCGAAGGCGGCGGCCTCCCCGTCGTGGTCGATGCCGTCGGCGAGCCAGAGCACGTTCGGCGCCTCGACGCTGGCTTGCGCGAGCGCGGTCGTGAGGGCGGCCAGCGTGCCCTTGCGGTCCGGCGCGAAAGGCTGCGGCTGCAGCGCGGCGAGCGTCGCGCGCGCGTCAGCCGGCGTCTCGAGCTTCAGGGTGCGGGACTTGGTGGCGGGCGCGGTCTCGGCGACGATCGCCGGGCGGTTCTGGCGCTGGGCTTCGGCGAGGATCTCCTCGGCAAGCGCAACGCGGCGCGGCCAGCCGCCGGCGGCGGCCCAGCCGTTGTCGACCACGACCACGACCGGCCCGGTGCCGGTCATGACGCGGTCGCGCATGGGGTTCAGCACCGGCTCGGCGAGGGCCAGGATGACGAGGGCGGCGGCGGCGAGGCGGATGAGCAGCAGCCACCAGGGCGTCTTGGCGGGCGTCTTCTCCTCGTTCTCGAGGCCGACGAGGATGCGGGTCGCAGGAAACTCGACCTGCTTCGGACGCGGGGGCACCGTCTTCAGGAGCCAGTAGATGAGGGGCAGCGTGGCGAGGCCCGCCAGCAGCCAGGGATTGAGGAAAGCGAGCGCGCCGAAGCCGATCATGCGTCGCCTCCCGAGGTCGTCGCGCCGGACCAGCGATAGCCGTGCTCGCGGCCTTCGAGGCGCATGGTGAGGGTGAGCAGAGGCTCGGTCGGCGGGCGATCGGTGTGGTGGACGAGGAACGACCAGCCGAGCCGCACGGCGAGCGACCGCAATTGCTCGCGATGGGCTTCGAGGCGGGCCTGGTAGCGTACGCGCAGGCTCTCGGCGCGGTCGGCGATCCAGGTCGTGCCGCCTTCGAGAGCCAGGAACTCGGTGCGTCCTTCGTAGGGCAGCGTCTCCTCGGCGGGATCGAGCACCTGCACGAGATGGCCCGACGCGCCGCCCGCGGCGAGGGCCTCGATGCTTTCGCGCACCTCGTCGATGGGATCGAGGAAGTCGGAGAAGAGGATCACGCCCGCGTGGCGGCTGATGCGCGTCGCGGAGGGGCGACCGGATGCGAGCTGCGGGGCGCTGGGGTGTGCGGCGATGGCCTCGGCGAGGCGGCGCGAGGCGCGGCGGCTGGTGGTCGGCTGCGTCAGCCCGAGGAGGCCCACGCGCTCGCCCCCGCGCACGAGGAGCTCAGCGGCGGCCAGCATCAGCACGAGCGCGCGGTCGCGCTTGGTGACGCCCGACAGGTGGCTCTTGAACTGCATCGATGGCGAGAGGTCGGGCCACAGCCACAGCGTATGGGCGGCCTCCCATTCGCGCTCGCGGACGTAGAGGTGGTCCGAGCTCGCCGAGCGGCGCCAGTCGATGAGCTGGGCGGCGTCCTGCGGCTCGTAGATGCGAAACTGCCAGAAGGTCTCGCCGGGGCCGGCGCGGCGGCGGCCGTGGATGCCGTGGGCGACGGTCTGGGCGATGCGGTCGGCCTCGAGCAGAAGATCAGGCAGGCGGCCTGCCACCTCGTGCGCGTCGCGCTCGAGCGTGAACACACGCGTATCGCCGTCGAGATTGGATTGTCCCGGGAGCTGCCCTCGGGTTGCCGCCATGTGGCTCACTCCAGCGCGTGGGCGAGGCGGGCAATCAGGGCGCCGAGCTCCTGGCCCTCGGCGCGGGCGGCGAACGACAGGGCCATGCGGTGCTTCAGGATCGGCTCGGCGAGCTCGATGACGTCGTCGAGCGAGTGGGCGAGGCGGCCGTCGATGAGCGCCTTGGCGCGCACGGCGAGGGTGAGCGCCTGGCTCGCGCGCGGGCCGGGGCCCCAGGCGACGAAGCGGTCGGTCTCGGCGCTGGCGCCGGTGCCGGGACGGGCCGAGCGCACGAGCTTCAGGATCGCCTCGACCACCTTGTCGGGCACGGGGATCTGGCGCACGAGGCGCTGGATGGTCATGAGCTCGCCCGCCGACAGCACGCTTTCCACCACGCGCTCGTCGGTGCCGGTGGTGGCGTAGAGCATGCGCCGCTCGGCAGCGAGGTCGGGATACGTGACGTCGATCTCGAGCAGGAAGCGGTCGAGCTGCGCCTCGGGGAGCGGATAGGTGCCTTCCTGCTCGAGCGGGTTCTGGGTGGCGAGCACATGGAACGGCTGCGGGACGTCGTGGCGGGTGCCGGCCACGGTGACGTGGTGCTCCTGCATGGCCTGCAGCAGCGCCGACTGCGTTTTCGGCGAAGCGCGGTTGATCTCGTCCGCCATCAGGAGCTGGGTGAAGATGGGGCCCTTGATGAAGCGGAAGGAGCGGCGCTGGCCGGGGCTGTCCTCGAGCACCTCGGAGCCGATGATGTCGGAGGGCATGAGGTCGGGCGTGAACTGGATGCGCTTGGCGTCGAGGCCGAGGACGCGGCCCAGCGTCTCGACGAGGAGCGTCTTGGCGAGACCCGGCACGCCGATTAGCAGCGCGTGGCCGCCGGAGAGGATGGTGATCAGCGTGCGCTCGATGACGACGTCCTGGCCGAAGATGACGGCAGCCGCGGCGCGGTGGGCGCGCTTCACCTTCTCGGCCGCCGCCTCGAGCCGCGGAACGATGGTCTCGTCAGTCTGGATCACGGTGCTCATGAATGGGCGGCTCGCATGCTGGAGGGTGCGCCGTCGGAAGGCCAGACGCGCATAGGGCTCGATGTGACCGGCTGGCGGGGCTTGCGGTCAAGTTAAACCTCGGTAAGACGCCCGAGAGACTGTCCATTTTCTGCAGAAAGTCTTGGACTTAGCAACCCGGGTGGTGCTTGCTCCCGCAATTGTGAGCGTTCCCGCCATGCCTCGTGTGACCAAACCGTGGTGGCGCAGGCGTGGTTCCGGGGAAGGCCGATTGAAGGGCTTAGAGGCTTTGGCCTAGTTTCGGGACCATGAACAGGCTCGAAGAGCTCTTGAAGCAGGCTGGTGCGGCGAGCGCGGCGCCGGTCGAGCGGTGGGATCCGCCCTATTGCGGGGACATCGGGCTCGCCATTGCCGGCGACGGGCGCTGGCTGTACCAGGGCAGCGTGATCGCGCGCCCCGCACTGGTAAAACTGTTCGCGCGCGTGCTCAGGCGCGATGCGGATGGGCGCTACCATCTCGTGACGCCGGCCGAGAAGGTCGATGTCGCCGTGGCGGACGCACCGTTCCTCGCGGTCGAGATGCAGGTGGCGGGCGAGGGGCGCGAGCAGGCGCTCGTCTTTCGCACCAATGTCGACGACGTGGTCACGTGCGGGGCGGAGCATCCGCTGCGCTTCGTCGAGGGCGAGCCCGGCGCGGGGCTCAAGCCCTACCTGAATGTGCGCGGGCGGCTCGAGGCGCTCGTCACGCGGGCGCTGGTCTACGATCTCGTCGATCTCGCGGC
This sequence comes from Hyphomicrobium sp., assembly GCA_050179995.1. Classification (GTDB taxonomy): domain Bacteria; phylum Pseudomonadota; class Alphaproteobacteria; order Rhizobiales; family Hyphomicrobiaceae; genus Hyphomicrobium_C. The sequence continues at coordinate 2,390 of JBFXEP010000121.1, read as the reverse complement.
TGCGGGCGACGGGGGCCGGCTTGGAGTCTGGAGCGCGGGCGCGTTCTTTCCGCTGCCGGCCTGATCAGGGGCCGGTGGCGGCTTGCGCGGGCGCGGTTTTGTCCGGCGCCTTCGAGGCTTTGGCTGGCGTCTTTGCGTCTTTAGCCTTCGCGGACTTGTCGGCGGCGACCTTGGTCGTCTCCTCGTCCTTGTCGTCGTCGGCATTGGCCTCGGCGCCGGGCCCGTAGCGCTTGGCGCATTGCTTGTGCATGAACTTGTTGATCGACTTGATCAGCGGGCGATGGAAGATGCCGAGCGTGTCCTCGAGCTGGGCGGCGGTCCAGATGGTCGACTTCACGTCGTCGGGGCCCTCGATGTCCTCGAGGTTGATCCAGATCTTTTCGGCCCTGCCCTTCTTGAACTCGAGCTTGGGCGCGAGGCGGGCCTTGACGGGCTTGATCTCGCCGTCGCGCTCCAGAATGCAATGCACGTGCTGGGCCGGGATCTTGACCGTGAACGACGGCCTGGTCAGAGCGGACACGAGGTCGGCGCGCGACAGCGTGAGGTCCACCTCGCAGCGCGCATCGCCGAAGCCCCACGACACGCCCTTGCTCTTGCCGCCCTCGAGCGAGGACTTGGCCCAGGTCTTCTGGACGTCGCAGGTGAGGTCGGCGCCCTCCTCCGGCTTTTCGAGAATCATCGTGCAGAGGCGCTTCTCGCAGGCCTTGAGGGCGCGCTTCTCGCCCGGGGGCTCGTCGAGCGCGGCGGCCGGGCCCACGGACGCGAGCGCGGCGAGGACGGCCGCGGCGCGACTTAGAAGGCGTGCCGCGTTCCTCTCGAGGCTCAAGGTGAGGTTCAAATAATCCCCTCCCATCATGGAGTTATCGGGACGCTCCGGGAAACTCCGTCCACCGTGCCCCTGGGCCCGCAAGCCCGCACAGCGCCCGGTGCGTGGTGGCATCGGAATGAGCCCACATTGAGACCCGCTGCGGGCGCGCGAGCCGGACTATCGGATCATCTCACGCGGACTTGAAGCGCCGGGACGCTTGGGTTACCAAGCCTTAGGGAACAACAAGGCGAACCGGGAGGCTTTTATGGCGGTCAACACTTCGGGCGGACATCCGGCGATGGACTATGCCGAGCACATCCGCACGTATCAGAACTTTCTTGCCTGGGCCAAAACCGCCATCGTCTTCCTCGTCGTGCTGCTCGCCGGCATGGCATACTTCCTGGTCTAGACCATCTCCTCACCCTGCGTTGCCGGGCTTCGGTGCGCGCTGACTCCGGCGCTCGCGGCCGATCCGGAACGCCGGGCGATCTCCGACAATCGGGGCGTTTTCGGACTGGCTCTGTCCGGCGCCGAGCTTGCGTCCAAAGAGTGCGAGCGTGTCAACGGATGGTGCGATGGTTACCATAGCTGTGACGGCCGAGGGGCCGGATGAGCCGCGCGTCGCCGTCTCGGCCGAGACGGTGAAGAAGCTCTCGGCGCTCGGCGCCAAGGTGCGCGTCGAGTCCGGAGCGGGGGCGCGCTCGCGCTTCTCGGACGAGGCGCTCCGGGCGGCCGGCGCGGAGATCTCGGTATCGGCGGCGGACGCGCTGTCGGGCGCCGACATCCTGCTCAAGGTGCGCCGCCCGTCGGCGGATGAGATCCGCCAGCTCAAGCCGGGCGCGGTCGTGGCCGCCATTCTCGAGCCCTACGACAGGGCGGGCATCGAGCCGCTGGCGGGGACAGGGGCGAGCCTCTTCTCCATGGAGTTCATGCCGCGCATCAGCCGCGCGCAGTCCATGGACGTGCTGTCGAGCCAGGCGAACCTCGCGGGCTACAAGGCCGTGGTCGATGCCGCCTCCCTGTTCGGACAGGCGCTGCCGATGATGATGACGGCGGCCGGCACCGTGCCGGCGGCGAAAGCCTTCATCATGGGCGTCGGCGTAGCGGGGCTGCAGGCCATCGCCACGGCGCGCCGCATGGGTGCCGTCGTGTCGGCAACGGACGTGCGGCCGGCGACCAAGGAGCAGGTGCAGTCGCTCGGCGCCAAGTTCATCGCCGTCGAGGACGACGAATTCAAGCAGGCGCAGACGGCGGCGGGCTATGCGAAGCCCATGTCGGCCGAGTACCAGGCCAAGCAGGCCGAGCTGATCGCGAGCCACATCAAGGCGCAGGACATCGTCATCACGACGGCGCTCATCCCCGGGCGTCCGGCGCCGAAGCTCGTTTCCGCGGCCATGCTGGCATCGATGAAGCCGGGATCGGTGATTGTCGACCTCGCCGCGGAGCGGGGCGGCAACGTCGAGGGCACGGTGCCGGGGCAGACTGTCGAGGTCTCGGGCGTCAAAATCGTGGGGCCGATCAATCTCGCGGGCACGGTGGCGGTCAACGCCTCGAGCCTCTACGCAAAGAACCTCTACGCCTT
>JBFXEP010000120.1:0-8028 GCA_050179995.1 Hyphomicrobium sp. | reverse complement strand
GATGCGCTCGCCTTGATAGAAGTGCATTTTTTTGTTCCTTGAGTGGAACGGTGCCGCCACCGGGAACCCCGGGAACCTGGCACCGAGAGGGCCGCTAAACGGCCAGTCACGATGTTAGCAACACGCTTCCGGACAAGACTTAAGCGAAATCCTGCGGGAAGTGAATCCACGGCGAGTGAATTAATTTCATCCACCTGTTCTGTCTATTGTGACACAGGTACGCGGCCGGTCCCACTGAAATCCGAGTTCAGTAACCCTCCGTACTGCCAAGTTATTAATGCGTCATCGTAGTATTTGGTCAACGCTGGCTCGGTGCATGGCGCGAGCTTGCTGAAAGCCGATTTTCATGCCACTTATGACCTCAGGAAACATGCCGGGTCCGACCGTGGACCGCGGCCATGGATTTTATTCCGCATTTTCCGCGAGATGAGAGAGGGGTGCTAGCGAATGGCACGCGTCACAGTCGAGGATTGCGTCGACAAGGTTCCGAACCGCTTCGAGCTTGTGCTTCTGGCGGCACACCGCGCGCGGGCGATCGCCAACGGCAGCGCAATCACCATCGACCCCGACAATGACAAGAATCCCGTGGTCGCGCTGCGCGAGATCGCCGAGCGCACCATTCCGCCGGAGGATATGCGCGAAAGCCTGATCCATTCGATCCAGAAGAACGTCGAGGTCGACGAGCCGGAGGCGGCCGCCGCGCCGGTGCTCGCACAGGATCGCCGCGGGCCCATGCTGGGTCGCGACGATCAGTCCTCGGATACCCAGGTCGACGTGCTGACCGAGGAGCAGCTCTTGCGCGGCCTGGAGAGCATGACGCCGTCGGAGCCGTCGTCCAACGGCGGCAGCGGCGGCCCGCGCGAGCGCGGCCGCTGACCAGGGACGCCGCACGCTGGCAAGCCGTTGGCTGGCTATTGAGCGGCGCTCTCCTCTGAGAGATGCTCTGAACGGCGTTGCGCGCGGTGCTGGATTTGCGGTGCTGGGCGGCACCGGGAGTGTGTGCGGGCCATGATGCGTCAGTACGAGCTCGTTGAGCGAGTACAAAAGTACGATCCGACGGCAGATGAGGCGCTGCTCAACCGCGCCTATGTCTATGCGATGCGCGCGCACGGCTCGCAGAAGCGCGCGTCCGGCGCGCCCTACTTCTCGCACCCCCTCGAGGTCGCGGCGATCCTCACCGACTTGAAGCTCGACGACGCCACCATCGTCACCGCGCTTCTGCACGACGTCATCGAGGATACCGACACCACGCGCGCCGAGATCGACCAGCTCTTCGGGCCCGAGATCGGCGCCCTGGTCGACGGCCTGACCAAGATCAAGAAGCTCGACCTCGTCTCGAAGAAGGCCGAGCAGGCGGAGAACTTCCGCAAGCTGCTGATCGCCATCTCGAGCGACATCCGCGTGCTTCTCGTCAAGCTCGCCGACCGCCTCCACAACATGCGCACCCTCGAGCACATGAAGCCCGAGAGCCGCAAGCGCGCCTCCGAGGAGACGCTCGAGATCTATGCGCCGCTCGCCGGCCGCATGGGCATGCAGGCGCTGCGTGACGAGCTCGAGGAGCATGCGTTCCGCTGGCTGAACCCCGATGCCTACGCCACCGTCACCGAGAAGCTCGGCGAGCTGCGCGAGCGCAACGAGGGCCTCGTCGAGGAGATCGAGGCCGCGCTGCACAAGATGCTGGCCGACGTCGGCATGAAGGCGGAGGTCTCGGGCCGCGAGAAGAAGGCCTACTCCGTCTGGAGCAAGATGGCCAACAAGCAGATCAGCATGGAGCAGCTGTCGGACATCTACGCCTTCCGCGTTACCGTCGACACCATCGACGACTGCTACCGCGTGCTCGGCGTTGCGCATCAGACCTGGCGCACCGTCCCCGGCCGCTTCAAGGACTACATCTCGACGCCGAAGCAGAACAACTACCAGTCGATCCACACCACCGTCGTCGGCCCGCGCCACCAGCGCGTCGAGCTGCAGATCCGCACCCGAGACATGCACTCGGTCGCCGAGTACGGCGTCGCCGCGCACGCCCTCTACAAGGATGCGCAGAAGGTGAACGGCGGCGGCAGCAACGGCGCCCACGGCGAATTGTCGAAGAGCCTCGTCTTCAGCGACAAGGAAAGCGGGCCCTACCAGTGGCTGCGCCGCCTGGTCGAGACGCTGCTCGAGGGCTCGAACCCCGAGGAGTTCCTCGAGCACACCAAGCTCGAGCTGTTCCAGGACCAGGTGTTCTGCTTCACTCCCAAGGGCCGCCTCATCGCGCTTCCGCGCGGCGCGACGCCCCTCGACTTCGCCTACGCCGTGCACACCGACGTCGGTAACGCGGCCGTCTCCGCCTACGTCAACGGCCGCCACGTGCCGATCGACACGCGCTTGAGGAACGGCGACGAGGTCGAGATCAAGACCTCGAAGACGCACACCCCGCCCGCCGCCTGGGAGAGCCTCGTCGTCACCGGCCGCGCTCGCTCCGCCATCCGCCGCGCCGCGCGTGATGCCATCCGCCGCCAGTATGCCGAGCTCGGCCGCCGGCTCCTCATGTCGGCCTTCGAGCGCGTCGGCGAGAGCTATTCCGACGAGCGCGTGAAGCGCGTGCTGCCGCGTCTCGCCCACAAGAGCCTCGACGACCTCCTGGCCGCCGTGGCCAGGAACGAGGTCAAGACCGAGGACGTGCTGCGCGCCGTCGCCCCCGAGCTCGCCGCCGCCGCGCGCGCGCAGCGCACCGAGGAGGCGCAGAGCAAGGCCAAGGGCTGGCTGCGGCTCACCCGCGCCGCGACGAGCAAGCTGCGCTTGAGCTCGTCGTCGCCCGAGACCGAGACCACCGGCCGCGTGCGCGGCATTCCAATCCGCGGCATCAAGAACGACATGCCGGTGCTGTTCGAGGCGGGCGGCGCCGTGCCGGGCGATCGCATCGTCGGCGTGCTGGCGCCGGGCGAAGGCATCCGCATCTTCCAGATTCATTCGCCGCGCCTGCAGGAGTTCGAGCACGAGCGCTGGATCGACGTCGCCTGGGACATCGACCCCGACAAGCCCGAGCGCTTCCCGGCCCTGATCAGCGTCTCGGCGCCGAACCGGCCCGGCACGCTGGCCGAGATCGCCGAGGTCATCGGCCAGGCCGGCGGCAACATCGATAACTTGAAGATGCTGCGCCGCGCCTCCGATTTCACCGAGTTGCGCATCGGCCTCGAAGTCTGGGACCTGGCCCACCTGAACCAGATCATTAACGGCCTCAAGGCGAAGGCCGTGGTCAGCAAGGTCGAACGTGTGTTTGAATGACGTGCGAGCATCCGCGCGCTGAACGCGCGGCTTCGGAAACGTGAACCATGACGCAAAGCCCCCACGTCCACCTCCGCCTCGGCGTGAACATCGACCACGTCGCCACCATCCGCAACGCGCGTGGCGGGCGCCACCCGGACCCCTTGCGCGCTGCCCATCTCGCGGTCGAGGCCGGCGCCGACGGCATCACCGCGCACCTGCGCGAGGATCGCCGCCACATCGCCGATTCCGACATCGCGCGCTTGAAGTCTGAGCTGACTCGCCCCTTGAACCTCGAGATGGCGGCGACGCCCGAGATGGTCGCCATCGCGCTCCGTCATGTGCCGAACGCCTGCTGCCTCGTGCCGGAGCGGCGCGAGGAGCGCACCACCGAGGGCGGCCTCGACGTCGTCGGTCAAAAGGCCGCGCTCGTCCCCGTGGTGGCCGAGCTCAAGCAGGCCGGCATCCGCGTCTCGCTCTTCATCGAGCCCGACCAGCGCGCCATCGAGGCCGCCGCGGCGCTTGGCGCCGACATCGTCGAGCTGCACACGGGCGCCTATTGCGATCGCGCCGCCGAGGATGACGCGCGCGGCACGGCCGCCGAGGCGGAGCGGCTCGAGAAGGGCGCGCGCGCGGCGGTCGCGCTCGGCCTCGAGGTTCACGCCGGCCACGGCTTGACCTTCAACACCGTCGCCGCCCTCGCGCGCATGCCCGAGGTCGTCGAGCTCAACATCGGCCACTTCCTGATCGGGGAGGCGATCTTCGGCGGGCTGCACGCTGCCGTGCGCCGCATGCGTGCGCTCATGGACGAGGCGCGCTTCAAGGCGTCCGGTCGGGTCAGCGCGTGATCATCGGCATCGGTAACGATATCGTCGACATCCGGCGCATCGATGCCACGCTCGAGCGTTACGGCGAGCGCTTCGTCGCCCGTGTGTTCACCGACACGGAACGCAGGAAGTCGGACGGCCGTGCCAAGCGCGCCGCATCCTACGCCAAGCGCTTCGCCGCCAAGGAGGCCTGTGCCAAAGCATTAGGCACCGGCCTAAGCCATGGGGTCTTTTGGCGCGACATGGGCGTCATCAATCTGCCGTCTGGGCGTCCGACGCTCGTTCTCACAGGGGGGGCGGCGCTGCAACTTGCACGCCTGACCCCGCAAGGGTGCACCGCCCGCATAGACTTGGCGCTGACTGACGATTTCCCCCTCGCAGAGGCGGTGGTCGTTATTTCCGCTGTACGGGGAAGCCCTTAGCAAGGCCGGATACCCCAGGTTTGCGCGCCGGGCCCTAAGCCGGTATAGCACCCGGGGTCTTGACATACCCCGCCGGTCGGCCGGCGGGCCAAGGAGCAGGAGATGAGCCTGGAAACGGAGACCAAGGCGAGCGCGGGATCGGGTTGGACGGAGACCGCAAAAATCATCGTGCAGGCGCTCGCCATCGCGATGATCGTGCGCGTGTTCTTCTATCAGCCCTTCAACATTCCGTCCGGCTCGATGAAGTCCACCCTCCTCATCGGCGACTATCTGTTCGTCTCCAAGCTGTCCTACGGCTACAGCCGCTTCTCGTTCCCCTTCAGCCCCAACGTCTTCTCCGGCCGCATCTTCGCCGCCGAGCCGAAGCGCGGCGAAGTCGTCGTGTTCCGCCTGCCGCAGGATCAGTCGCTCGACTACATCAAGCGCGTCGTCGGCCTCCCCGGCGATAAGATCCAGATGAAGCACGGCGTGCTCAACATCAACAATGTGCCCGTACCGAAGGTGTACAAGGACGAGTTCTCGAACGTCGAGTGCGACCCCTACTACCGCCATTGCCGCCGCGTGAACTACAAGCGCTTCGTCGAGACGCTGCCTGACGGCGGCCCGACCTACACAGTCCTCGATCTCGAGCCCGACGGCGAGTTCGATAACACCGACGTCTACGAGGTTCCGCCCGGCCACTACTTCATGATGGGCGACAACCGCGACAACTCCTCCGACAGCCGCGCGACCGTAGGCTACGTGCCCTTCGAGAACCTGATCGGGCGCGCTGAGATCATTTTCTTCTCGGCGGCCATCGACGAGCCCGACGGCATGCGCTGGTACTCGCCCTGGACGTGGCCCTTCGATATTCGCTGGACACGATTCTTCAATCTCGTCCGTTGAAGCCCGCTCGGAGGGGAGCTGGCTCGAAAATGCAATATGTTTAGGTCTCGCAAGTACAAGGACCTCGAAAAGAAGCTCGGGTATCGCTTCAAGAAGGAGGCGATGCTCGCGCGTGCGCTGACGCACTCGAGCCTCAAGGGATCGAAGAAGGTGCGCGAGGACAACGAGCGCCTCGAGTTCGTGGGCGACCGCGTGCTCGGCCTCGCCATCGTCGAGCTGCTCGCCGAGACCTACCCAGCCGCCAGCGAGGGCGAACTCGCCCGCCACCTGAACCGGCTGGTTAAGGGCGAGACCTGTGCCAAGGTCGGCCGCGCTCTCAACATCGGCGAGTTTCTCATGCTGTCCGAGAGCGAGGCGGGCAGCGGCGGACGCTTGAAGATGACCATCCTCGCCGACGCGGTCGAAGCCGTGCTCGGCGCCATCTTCCTCGATGCGGGATACGAGAAAGCCCGCGACGTCGTGCGCCGCCTGTGGGAGAACGAGGAGGTCTCGTTCGGCCACGCCGCCGCCGATCCCAAGTCGGCGCTGCAGGAGTGGGCGCAGGGCCAGGGCCTCGCGCTGCCGAGCTATGTCGAGGTCGAGCGCACCGGGCCCGACCATGCGCCGCGCTTCACCTCCGAGGTGCGCATCCGCGGCAAGCAGCCGGCGCGCGGCGAAGGCGCATCGAAGCGCGCGGCGGAGCAGGCCGCGGCGTCGGCGATGCTCGAGCGGGAAGGTGTGACGGAGAAACGCGAGATTGGCTGACGAGGAGACGAAAGGCGGGCCGGCGGGCGCCTCGGGCGCAGCCCACCGCTGCGGCGTGATCGCCATCATCGGCGCGCCCAACGCCGGCAAGTCGACGCTCGTCAACGCGCTCGTCGGCGCCAAGGTGACGATCATCTCGCGCAAGGTGCAGACCACGCGCATCCAGATCCGCGGCATCGCCATGGAAGGCGCGAGCCAGCTCGTGCTCGTCGACACGCCGGGCATTTTCGCTCCCAAGCGCCGCCTCGACAAGGCGATGGTTGCGAGCGCCTGGGCCGGCGCCGCCGACGCCGATCAGGTGCTGGTGCTCGTCGATGCCGCCAAGGGCCTCGACGAGGACATCGAGGGCTTGCTCGCCAAGCTCGCCGAGGGACCGGCGCGAAAGCCCATCCTCGTCCTCAACAAGGTGGACCGCGTCGAGGACAAGGGCCGCCTGCTCGCGCTTGTGCAGGATCTTTCGTCCAGGCTCGCCTTTGACGAGGTGTTCATGATCGCCGCCTTGACCGGCGACGGCGTCGCCGGCTTGAAGCGTCACCTCGCGGCGCGCGTGCCGGAAGGGCCGTGGCTCTACCCCGAGGACGAGCTCTCCGATATCCCCGTGCGCCAGCTCGCCGCCGAGGTGACGCGCGAGAAGATCTACGACAACCTGCACGACGAGCTTCCCTACCAGATCACGGTCGAGACCGAGAGCTGGAAGACGCTGCGCGACAAGTCGGTGCGCATCGACCAGGTGATCTACGTCGAGCGCGACAGCCAGAAGAGCATCGTGCTCGGCAAGGGCGGCCAGACCATCAAGCGCATCTCGCAGGCCTCCCGCACGGAGCTGACCGGGATCGTCGGCGCGCCCGTGCATCTCTTTCTGTTCGTCAAGGTGCGCGAGGGCTGGGATCGCGACCCCGAGCGCTACCGCGAGATGGGCCTCGAGTTCCCGACGGAGGATTGATGGCGCGAGCGGGCCACGAAGGATTGAGCAAAGCGGCAGCGGCCATCGCCATGCTCGCGCTCTCGGCCGATGCTGCGCTCTCCGCTGTTCGCCTGTGCGAGGACCCCGTCTCGAGCGGACTTGTCGACGGCATCGACGAGAACAAGGCCCGCGCCGCCGCGCTCGCACAATGGAAAGCCAAGGCCCTCGCCCACGGAGAGGGCTATGCGAGCTGGCGCATCGCGGCCGACAAACTATTGAAATGCCTCCCAAAAGGCGACGGATTCCAGTGCGTGGCGCAAGCCAAGCCGTGCACTATCGAGCAGGCCCCGGATCGGCGCGAGCTGCGCCAGAAGCGGCTCGGCATTTGACAGGTGAGCGACCGGCGTGGTCCTAAGCGGCCCATGAGCCGATCCCGCCAAGACGTCATCGCATCCATCCGCCCACGTCACACATGCGCGCGCCTGACGAGCGCCGCGCCGCGCGCCGCCGTCGCTCGCGGACGGTCGCCATGAGCGGAGACTCGGAAGAAACCTCCCAGGCTGGGAACAGCACGCTCGTCCTGGTCGCTCTGTTTTCGAGCGTCCTCGTGGTGGGCGTCGCCTTTGCCGGCATCGTGCCGTGGATCTCGCTGGCGCTCGAGCGGCGCGGCGTCGATCCCACCACCATCGGCATCGTCGCCGCCGCGAGCCCGGTTGGCATCATGATCATGGCGCCCTTCGTCGGAAGGGTGATGCAGGCGCTCGGCACCGCCAACGCCATCATGCTCGGCGCGGGAATAGCCTCCGTCACTATTCTCCTCCTGCCCGTGTTCGACGGCACGTTGCAATGGATCGCGCTGCGCTTCATTGGCGGCCTGGCCTCCGCCCTGCCGTGGGTCGCAACCGAGACCAGGATCAACACCGTTGCGAGCTCGCGCTCGCGTGGGCGCGTGGTTGCCGTCTATGTCGCGTTCCTTTCGCTTGGCTATTCCGGCGGACCG
>JBFXEP010000119.1:0-8104 GCA_050179995.1 Hyphomicrobium sp. | reverse complement strand
AGAAGCAGGTGACGCTCGAGATCGACGGCGTCGAGGTGACGGTGCCGGAGGGCACGTCGATCATGCGCGCGGCGATGGACATGGGCACCCAGATCCCCAAGCTCTGCGCCACCGACATGCTGGAGAGTTTCGGCTCCTGCCGCCTGTGCCTGGTTGAGATCGAGGGCCGCAACGGCACGCCGGCCTCCTGCACCACGCCCGTCGCGCCGGGCATCAAGGTCCACACGCAGACGCCGCGCCTCGCCGCCATCCGCAAGGGCGTGATGGAGCTCTACATCTCCGACCATCCGCTCGACTGCTTGACCTGCGCCGCCAACGGCGATTGCGAGCTGCAGGACATGGCCGGCGCCGTGGGCCTGCGCGACGTGCGCTACGGCTACGACGGCGCCAACCACGTCTTCGCCAAGAGCCGCAGCGACGGCGCCACGAACGACCTCTGGATGACCAAGGACGAGACCAACCCCTACTTCACCTACGATCCCTCGAAGTGCATCGTCTGCAACCGCTGCGTCCGCGCCTGCGAGGAAGTGCAGGGCACCTTCGCGCTCACCATCTCCGGCCGCGGCTTCGAAAGCCGCGTGTCGCCCGGCATGAGCGAGGACTTCCTCGCCTCCGAGTGCGTCTCCTGCGGCGCCTGCGTCCAGGCCTGCCCCACCGCGACGCTGACCGAGAAGGGCGTCATCGACATCGGCCAGCCGGAGCACTCTGCCATCACCACCTGCGCCTACTGCGGCGTCGGCTGCGCCTTCAAGGCCGAGATGCGAGGCGAGGAGGTCGTGCGCATGGTGCCGTGGAAGGACGGCAAGGCCAACCGCGGCCACTCCTGCGTCAAGGGCCGCTTCGCCTACGGCTACGCCACCCATCAGGATCGCATCACGAAGCCGATGGTGCGCGACAAGATCACCGATCCCTGGCGTGAGGTCTCGTGGGAGGAGGCCATCGGCCGCGTCGCCTCCGAATTCCGCCGCATCCAGGAGCAGTACGGCCGCACGGCCGTCGGCGGCATCACCTCGTCGCGCTGCACCAACGAGGAAGCCTACCTCGTCCAGAAGATCATCCGCGCCGGCTTCGGCGTGAACAACGTCGACACCTGCGCCCGCGTCTGCCACTCGCCGACCGGCTACGGCCTGAAGACCGCCTTCGGCGAGAGCTCGGGCACCCAGGACTTCGACTCCGTCGAGCACTCCGACGTCATCCTCGTCATCGGCGCCAACCCGCCCGACGGCCACCCGGTGTTCGCGAGCCGCATGAAGAAGCGCCTCCGCGCCGGCGCCCGCCTGATCGTCGTCGACCCGCGCCGCACCGACCTCGTGCGCTCGCCCCACATCAAGGCCGACTACCACCTGGCGCTGCAGCCCGGCACCAACGTTGCCGTCGTCACCGCCATGGCGCACGTCATCGTCACCGAGGGCCTCGTCGACGAGAAGTTCGTGCGCGAGCGTTGCGACTGGAACGAGTTCAAGGAGTGGTGCGAGTTCGTCGCGAGGGAGGTCAACTCGCCCGAGGCCATGGAGAAGTACACGGGCGTCGATCCCGAGCTGATCCGCGGCGCGGCCCGCCTCTACGCCACCGGCGGCAACGCGGCCATCTACTACGGCCTCGGCGTCACCGAGCACTCGCAGGGCTCGACCACGGTCATGGCCATCGCCAACCTCGCCATGGCGACGGGCAACATGAGCCGCCCGGGCGTCGGCGTGAACCCGCTGCGCGGCCAGAACAACGTGCAGGGCTCCTGCGACATGGCCTCGTTCCCGCACGAGCTGACCGGCTACCGCCACATCTCGGATGCCAAGACGCGCGCCATGTTCGAGCGCGAGTGGAACTGCACGCTCGATCCGGAGCCGGGCCTGCGCATCCCCAACATGCTGGATGCCGCCGTCGAAGGCACCTTCAAGGCCATCTACATCGAGGGTGAGGACATCCTGCAGTCCGACCCCAACACGCACCACGTCGCCGCCGGCCTTGCCGCCATGGAATGCGTCGTCGTCCAGGACCTCTTCCTGAACGAGACCGCGCGCTATGCGCACGTGTTTCTGCCGGGCTGCACCTTCCTCGAGAAGGACGGCACCTTCACCAATGCCGAGCGCCGCATCCAGATGGTGGCCAAGGTCATGTCGCCGAAGAACGGCTATGCCGATTGGGAGATCACGCAGCTGATTGCCCAGAAGCTCGGCCTCGGCTGGAACTACACGGATCCGGCCGAGATCATGGACGAGATCGCGCGCCTGACCCCGACCTTCAAGGGCGTCTCGTTCGCCAAGATCCGCGAGATGGGCTCCATCCAGTGGCCGTGCGACGAGGAGCACCCCGAGGGCACGCCGATCATGCACGTGGGCGAGTTCGTGCGCGGCAAGGGCAAGTTCATGCTCACCGAGTACGTGCCGACCGACGAGCGCACCGGCGCGCGCTATCCGCTGATCCTCACCACGGGCCGCATCCTCTCGCAGTACAACGTCGGCGCCCAGACGCGGCGCACCGCCAACTCGACTTGGCACAACGAGGACGTGCTTGAGATCAACCCGTTCGATGCCGAGCATCGCGGTATCAAGGAGGGCGACTGGGTGACCGTGCGCAGCCGCGCCGGCGAGACCGCGCTGCGCGCCGTGATTACCGATCGCGTGGCGACGGGCGTCGTCTACACGACTTTCCACCACCCGATGACGCAAGCCAACGTCATCACCACCGACTTCTCGGATTGGGCAACCAACTGCCCCGAGTACAAGGTGACCGCGGTCGAGGTCGCGCGCTCGAACGGCCCGACGCGCTACCAGGAGGAGTACGAGGACTTCTCCGACACGACGCGCCGCATCGCGCCGGCGGAGGCCGCGGAGTAGGCTCCCGATGTCGGAGTGGAAGCCGGAGACGTTCTTGCGAGTGCCCTCGCGCCGCGTCGGTGAGACCGGCGTGTCGGAGACGACGCGCCTCATCCCCGAGGAGACGCCCGTCGCCCTTGTCTACGACGGCTCGACCCACGCCGTGATGATGGCGACCCCGGCCGACCTCGAGGACTTCGCCGTCGGCTTCTCGATCACCGAAGGCATCGTCGCCGCCCGCACCGAGATCAGCGAGCTTGAGGTCGTCGCCCACGAGAAGGGTATCGAGGCGCGCATGTGGCTCGTCCCCGCGAGCGGGCGCAAGCATGTGGAGCGCCGCCGCCGCATCACCGGCCCCACGGCCTGCGGCCTCTGCGGCGTCGACAGCCTCGAAGCCGCCGTTCCCGCCCCGCGCAAGGTCGGCAACACCGCGCGAACGGCGCCGGCCGAGGTGCAGAGGGCGCTCGCCGCCATGCAGCCGGCCCAAACGCTCAACGTCGCGACCCGCGCCGTGCACGGCGCCGCCTTCTGGGACGCGACAGCCGGCGCTGTCGCCTTCGTGCGCGAGGATGTCGGCCGTCACAACGCGCTCGACAAGCTCGTCGGCGCCGTGACCAGGGCTGGTCTCGATCCGGTCAAGGGCTTCGTCGTGCTGACGAGCCGCGTCTCTGTCGAGATGGTGCAGAAGACGGCCATGCTCGGCGCCGAGATCATCGTCGCCGTCTCCGCCCCGACGGCGCTCGCGCGCCGCGTCGCCGAGGAGGCGGGCATCACACTCATCGCCATCGCGCGCCCCGACGCGTTCGAGATTTTCACCCATCCCCACCGCATCGAGCTTGCCGCCGAGCCTGGCGACGGCGACCGCCAGGAGAAGACGCATGCACTCCCCTAACGCCACCCTGGTCCGCATGGCCAACGACATTGCCAACTTCTTCCACCCCCAGGGCGAGGAGAAAGCCATCGCCGGCATCGCCAACCACATCCGGCTGTTCTGGGAGCCGCGCATGAAGAAGCAGATCTTCGCGCACCTGGATGAGGGCGGCGAAGGGTTGAAGCCGCTCGCGTTGAAGGCGCTGCAGAAGCTCAAGGCCGACATGCACGGCTTCTCCACCGCGGCAGAGGCCAAGGCGGCGGCGGAAGCGATTGCCATGGGCGATCCCGTTCCGCAGCCGCAGCCCGTGCAGCAGCAGAAGGCCAAGGCAAGCGGCAACGGCAAGCGCGCCAAGAGCTGACCTCGGCAACCAACAGGTCCGCGGTTGGAATCGTCCGTGCCGCCTCCTTAGAGTGCTTCCGGAAAAGCATGTCCTCGGACTTGATCCGGGGATGGGAACCGGTCATGGCGGAGCCATGCAAACCAAACGTCCGATAAGAAGCACGGCAAGACAAAGACCCTAGGTAGAGGGCGGCGTTGACGCTGCGCTGCAGGCCGCCGACAGTGCGCGAAAATCGTTGGAGGTTTTGGCATGCTCGTAGGGTCTCTTCGCGCCGCATGTGCGCTCGCGCTCGGCGCGCTCGCTCTCGCGCCTGCGTCCGCCGCGCTCGCCGCCAAGCGCACCTTCGTCGTCACGGCCGTCGAGCCCAAGGGCGGAGCCAACGTCGAGAAGGAGCCCTTTCCAGCCGCGCCATTGCCCGAGGGCGGCGGCTACGTGCTGAAGAAGCCGAACGAGGAAGGGCGCTGGGAGGTCTCGGTCTACGTCTTCGACCCGCGCCAGATCTTCGTCGATGAGGGCGACGAGGTGACGCTCCAGTTCGTCGGCGTCAACGGCGGCAGCCATCCGATCACGATCGAGGCCTACGGGCAGACATTCGAGCTGAAGCGCGGCCACGTCAACACGGTGACCTTCGTCGCCGACAAGCCGGGCCGCCACAGCATCATCTGCTCAAGTCACCAGCCCACCATGATCTCCGAGCTCATCGTCGCCCCGAAGAAGTAGCGGATCGAAGTCGCTCAGGCTGCCGAGCGACCCCCCACGGCCTTCTGCTTGCGCTTGAAGGACATCAGATTCTGATGACGTTTGAGAATGCGCTCGATCGCGCTCTTCTTCGATGAGCTGGCCGCCATCGGGGAAACGAACTTGCTGGCAATAGCTACGAGCTCGGCGACCGCGGCAGTGTTGAGTTCGTCGAGGATCGGCAAGAACCTCTCGTCATCGCCGAGCGCCTGCTCCAAACGAGAGACATAGGCGGCAATCTGCTCTTCGGTCATGGACTTCCGCGCCTTCTTAGGTTTCCCTCGTTTAGACGCAGACGCAACCTTTCTTCCCATACCAACCTCCTTACCCGTCAGTATAGGAACACACTACGGCAACTCCTAGCCAGATCCGGATCGGGACGCCGCAACCCGCCGATCGATTTCATCTCCGAGCCGGTCAAAACACTCTTTGATCTCAGCAAGAACTGCCGTCCGGCCGGTGTTAGCGTACGCGATTCCGTACCCAGCCAGTCGTCCGAGCTCGGTCTTATTGGGGATAAAGCATTCGATCGGCAGGACACTCGCATCGTTCAACGGTGGGCGTGCGGTTTCGACTGCGGCCCTCAATGTATCTCGGATGTTGGACAGGGCGAGGCCCTCGTAGTCCTTAAGCGGGTCGTCTTTGAGCAGACCGTCCTTGACTGTCGAGTTCTCGGTCATGGCGCCGACAACACCGACAATTCTGAGGTGCGGCCAAATTTCCTGGTTGATGCGAAGCTGATCGGCGAATGCGCCGACGGCTTCCGCGGACAATTCGTCCAGAACGGTTGGGATGAGCACGTGGGTACACGCAGCCAAGGCTTGGACACACGCGGTCGTTAGGCGCGGCGGCGCGTCGATGATCACACGCTGGTAGCGCGATTGGACCTCTTCATCGTGCAGTACCGTCGCCAAGTGATAGCGCACATCGTCGGTGCGGCGACCAATCAACCACTCCACCATCACGCGATTTTCCGTGCTCGCGAGCGAATAGTAGGTCGGCACGATGGTCGCACCGGTCACCCCGGCGATGCGTTCCGCCGTGCTGCGAAGCCAGTAGCCATTCTTGTCGTCGATGAGATGGGCAGCCTTGCTGATGCCGCCTTCGATCTCATTTTCGAGCGTCTGAGATCGATCCTCCTTGCTCATGGCTGTTGCGGTAAGTGACCCCTGGAAATCGAGATCGATGGCAAGGACCTTCTCCCCCTTTTTGATGGCGTAGTGAGCGACCAGATTGGCTGCCGTCGTCGTTTTGCCGACACCACCCTTGAGGTTGGCGACGACGATGATCGGAATGCTGGTCCGCATGCGCGCCTTGTAGTTGGACGGCGGCTCCAGCGGAATTGAAGGAGCCAGCCATATGCCTCTGCTGGGCGGCGCAACCGCTCGGCGAGCACGCTCGATATTCCGTATGCTTCCGTAAAGTGAAAGCAGGCGTGGCCACGCCCACCGTGCCGCCTTGCCAATGCCAACTGCAATCAGAGCAATGAGAATGCCCCCGACGAGTTTTCCCAAATCCAACGCACCATCCGGGGAAAATGACTTCAAAATTCCTTCGACAAGCTCGCCTATCAAATCGCCCACGACACAAATCCTGACGCTTACTGAATGCACGCGTCAGGCTATGCGCCGCCCAATATCAGTGCAATTGCCAGGGTGGTAGGGAGAGAAAAACAAGTCCTTCCGGTTGCAAAAAGGACAACGGGGCAGCGCGACGCAGCTAAGCCGCCTCGACCGGGCGCTCGGCGCCGGTCGGCGGCGGGCCCTGCTTCTCGAGCTCGTCGTACTCGGCGTCCGTGTAGACGCGCGACCGCGTGAGGAAGCGCACGCCCTCCGGCGCCTCGAGCGAGAACCCCGAGCCGCGCCCCGGCACCACGTCGATGATGAGGTGCGTGTGCTGCCAGTAGTCGAACTGCGCCGCCCCCATGTAGAACGGCTGCCCGCCGATCTCGCCGAGATAGACGTCCTGCGCGCCGACGCGGAACTCAGCCCGCGGGTAGCACATGGGCGCCGAGCCGTCGCAACACCCGCCCGACTGATGGAAGAGGAGCGGTCCGTGCGCGCCACCGATCTTCGCGATCATGGCCAGGGCTTCCGGCGTCGCTGTCACACGCTCGACCATGTGAGCCTCCCTTGTCCTCGGAGCTGTGTCTCGTTACCCCTTATGTAGGGACTTTCTCGCCCGATGGTACCACGATGGCGAAGATGTCGGCCAACGCGGTCAGCGCCCCATTGTGCACCGCTTCCGCCGAGAGCGTGCCGCCGAGCGGGTTCGGCAGCGCCCGCGTCGCCGTGGCGTTGCCGACCACGGTCGTCCGGTAGCCGTGGTTGAACGCGGCGCGCGCCGTCGAGTTGACGCACACGTGCGTCATGAAGCCGGCAAGCACGAGGTCGGTGACGCCGAGGCGCTTCAGCTCCGCGTCGAGGTCCGTCCCCTCGAACGACGACGGGTAGGCCTTGGTGATGACCTTCTCGCCGGCGGCCGGCGCCACGATGTCGGCAATGGCCCCGATGTGGGATTTCGTGTCGTAGGGCCCGCCCGGGCCATCGTCGTGCTGGATGTGGATCACGGGCGTGCCGGCATCGCGCGCGCGCTTCAGAAGCGCCGCGCATTCCTCGAGCGCCGGCTCCACGCCCTCGAGCACCATGACGCCCTCGCGATAGGTGTTCTGGCAGTCGATCAGCACCAGCGCCGATTTCGAGAGCGGCGCCGGGGTGTCGGGGAGCGCCAGCAGCGAGCGAAGGGTCGGTCGAGCGTCAGTCATCGGTATGGCTCCCGCTTTGCATGGAGGGCGGCGGTCCAGCCGCCAGAACGGCATCCGCGTCCCAGACGGGTCTCTCCGCCGCGACGCGTTTCGTCAGGATGAAATGCACGCCGCGCGGCCCTTCGAGCGAGAAGCCGTGGCCGATGCCGCGCAAGACGTCGACGATGAGCGGGCTGCCCTCCCAGTACTTGATCTCGCTCGTCATCATGTAGAGCGGCACGTCGCCGAGGTGGCCGATCAGCACATCGCGCGGGCCGATCGCGAGCTCGCCCCGCTCGAGGCAGATGACACTGACCCCGTAGCGGCCCGACACATGCAGGCTGAGCGCCCCGTGCTCCGCCGTGAGCGCGCCGAGAAGATCGCGTGCCGCCCGCGTCGCTGTGACAACGGTTGAGGTGAGGGTGGTCGCGGTCACCATGGTCGCCATCGGGCTCCTCGCGACGCATGAAAAAGGGCCGGACTTGCGTCCGGCCCATCGTGTCTCGGGCTTAGAAGAAGCCGAGTGCCCTCGGGCTGTAGCTGACCAGCATGTTCTTGGTCTGCTGGTAGTGGTCGAGCATCATCTTGTGCGTCTC
>JBFXEP010000118.1:0-8167 GCA_050179995.1 Hyphomicrobium sp. | reverse complement strand
TCTCCCGCCCGACGCCGGCCGAGCGCTACACTGTGGTGGCGACGCAGGGACGCGGAGACGAGGCGGCGCTGTTCGGCGCGCTTTCGGTTTCCTCGCGCTACGTCGCGTTCGTCGGCTCGCGACGCAAGGTCATGGCGCTCAAGGACGCGCTCATCGGCAAAGGCATCGACCACAAGCGTCTCGACGAGTTGCACGCGCCTGCCGGCCTCGATTTCGGCGCGGCAACGCCGGAGGAGATCGCGATTTCCATTCTCGCCGAAATCATCACCGTGCGGCGGCGCAAAACGAAAGAGGCCGGCCCCGCGCAAGCCGTCACGTCATCAGCAGCAGAATAAGAAGGACGTACACTATGGATATGTCAGGCCAACAGAGAATAGGGGCGCCGAAGAAAGTCGTTTGGACCGCGCTGAATAATCCCGACGTGTTGAAACAATGCATTCCCGGCTGCGAGAGCATCGAAATGCAGTCGCCGACCGACATGACCGCACGCGTCGTGCTGAAGCTCGGCCCGATCAAGGCGACCTACTCGAGCAAGCTCCAGCTTCTCGACCTCGATCCGCCGAACGGCTACCGCATCGTCGGCGAGGGGTCGGGCGGCGCCGCGGGCTTCGCCAGGGGAAGCGCCGTCGTACGCCTCGCCGACGATGGACCCAAGGCCACGCTCCTCACCTACGAGACCAATGTCAACGTCGGCGGCAAAATCGCGCAGCTCGGCGCGCGCCTGCTCGATTCCACCGCCAAGAAGCTCGCCGAGGAGTTCTTCGCGACGTTCAGCCAGGTCGTCGCCCCGTCCGCCGGCGGGGAGCTGGCCGGCGCGAGACAGAAGCGCGGCGGCTTCTTTGCCTGGCTGTTCGGACTGTTCTCGCGCAAGAAGCCGGCCGTTGAGGTGTAAGGATAAAACCACGCAGGGCGCCGAACCCGCAGCTAGACCATGATCGCTTCGGACTCTAGTCGCTCCGATCGCCGCGCCACCTACGGCGCGGCGTGACTCGGCAGCGCAGGGAAAGTCCGAAGCGTGGAAAATCGGTCTCATCAAAAAATCTAGAGCGCGATCATGATCGCGCTCTAGTCCGTCAGCGACACCAGATGCTGCATGGACTTGTAGCGCCGCTCCATCTCGTTGAGACGGTGCTCCATCACGTCCCTGATGCTGACGATGCCGACCAACTGGCCGTCGTCCACGACCGGAACGTGGCGGATGTGGTGCTGCCGCATGAGCGACATGACCTCCAGGACACGGCAGGCGGGCGTGCATGTGATCACGCGGCGCGTCATCAGGGCCGAGACGGGCAAGAGGTGCAATTCCCCGCGCCGCTCGGCCAGGCTGTAAGCGATGTCGCGCTCCGAGATGATGCCTTCGGGCGTGCGCCCGTCCTGACTGACCACCATCACGCCGATGCGGTGCTTCTGTAGCATCCGCGCCAGCATGCCGATGGTTTCGTTCGGCTTCACAGTCAGAACATGACGCTCATTTCCGTCGAGCAGCTCGGAAACTTTCATCGCGTTTCATCCCCTTCGAATTTTTTTGCGGCGCCGCATTGGTGCGGCGGATTTTACCTGCGGCGCGCCATTCGCATTGCAATTGGAATGAGAAGCACAATGCCGAACGCGCAGCCTTCATGAAGACATTTGCAAACCGCTGCGACAATCTCGGATTTGTCGCGCGACATTCTGTGCATGGACGAGCGATGTGGCGGGTTCGCACTCGCGTGGTGCAGCCTGAGAAAGACCGACGTGCAGCGAATTCGAGATCATTCGTCGCCTGTGGCGAATGCCACAGCACGCAGCCGCATCACGCTTCATGATCCTTCCCATCGCATCGCATGGGAATGAGCCCGGGTGCGATGCAGTCACACGGCAAGCCAACCAGGATCATGAAGGAGCCAACCATGTTCTCGACACGCAACACCATTGCCACCACGGCCCTCGCAGGCCTGCTCTCCGTCGCCAGCTTCGGCATCGCCGCGGCCGCTGACACGTTGCCCCTCCCCACCACCTTGAAGCCGATTGCCGGCAACGGCGCCGCGCCCGGTCAGCCGTTCCTCTTGAACGTCGCCATCGGGGCCAAGCAGGCTGTCGGCTACTTCGAAAGCCGCAACGGCGCCTGCAAGCTCACGCTCATGGTCGGGGAGGCGTTCGACGGTGAGAACATCCCGCAGGAGACCCCCGTCCGCTTCGACGTCGAGGTGAGCGAAGCGCGAACCGCCCTGTTCAACACCGCCGAGGGCAAGGGCATCGAGTTCACGTGCCTCGATGGGGCGCAGGCGATGGGCGTCAGGGCGCTCGATCAGATCGCAGGCTTTCCGTCCAGCATGTAAAGCGCGCAGTTGTCATGAGTGGTCCGATTTGAAGGAAGTGGGCTGCAAGAGTCCGCTTCCTTCTCTTCGCTGATCGCCCGCCGCGCGTTGCGCTATGTCTTGGGCTCAAGCAGCGCCGTCAGCCGATCTCCCATCCCGCCACCCCTCTCGCCCTTGTTCGGACCCGCTCCGGGACGAGCTTGCACGACGGCAGCGTGCAGTTCCTCATCGATCGCCGTCAGAAGCACCTTGGCCTCGGTCGCCTTGCCAAGCGTCATGGCCCACGACGCGAGCGTCGCATAGCGCGTGAGGAGATCCTGCTTCATCCTTTCCATGGCCCCGGAGAGCGCGGCGATGCGCGTGCCCGGCTCCGCGACGGCGCCGATCAGGCGCTCCGCCTCGAGGACGGCACCTTCCATGGAGCGAGGGGTGCCGGAGTCCCGCAGGAGCACGGCGATGACCGGAGCATCCTCGAGGGATTTGAGACGTTTCCTCGCCTGCACCAGGTAGGCATCGACGGCGGACGGCGCAGCACCTGCTGCCGCAGCCAGCCGGGGGATCGCGTCGTGCGCGTAGCGTTCGGCCGCATGCGCTTCACGGAGCTCATGCTGAAACAGGTCGCCGAGAGATTGGATCGACATAGGGGTGTTCCTGAACGGCCATTTTCTGACGCGTTCAGTCATGCGGGAAGGCGCCCGCCTGCGATGTGACTTTTCTCACATCCGCCGGTCCTACTTTGGTCGCGGGTGTCGCAGGGAGCCAACGCCAGGACCGCTGGCCGCCCCGAGCTGCGCCGTCAGTTCCCTTTGATTGACTTAAGGAATTCAATGATTTGCCGCCTCTTCGCGGGATCGCTGACCGGCGGGAAGATCATGTTCGTGCTGGACGACACGGAGGCCGGGTCCGCCAGCAGCTTGTCGAGCGTCGCCTCGTCCCAGACCAGGCCGTCGAACGCGCCCGAATAGCCGCGGTAGCCTTCGGCTTGCCCTGCCGGAGCACCGAAGATTCCGGCCAGCGAAGGCCCCAGCCGGTGATCGCCCGGCCGGATCGAATGGCAGGTGCGGCAGTGCGTGTTGTAGGCCGTTGCACCATCCTCGCCGGCATGCGCGGCGGTACACGGCCAGGCCAGCGCCATCAGCGCCAGCAGTCCTGCTTTGCGGCGGCGGATCATTGCTGTCTCCTGCTTTGTTCTTGCCGAGTGTGCACGGGAGGGCGAAGAGCCGCCCTCTCGGGGTCCGCGCGACATTGCCGATAGCCTCTTGTTCAGCGGGCGGGGGCCGATGCGACGGCTTGCATCTCGGTGACGCTCATGGCGACGGCGCCCGCTTCGCAGTGGAATTCAAACGCGGAGCCGTCCGTCTCGGAGCGGAGATGCGTGCGCTTCCCACCGTCGACGGTTGCTTCGAACCTGCGGTAGGTCTGGCTGGGGCCGTTATTCCAATCCGGCTCTGCAGCAAGCGTCACGACGAGCTTGCACGAGCCCCTGTGAGCGGTGAAGTAGGCCACGGCGCGCTCGCTGCCGACGTCGAAGCTCACGCCCTCGAGGGGCTGCATCGTGAGGCTGGCTTGGGAGCCGGCACTGGCGGGCTGCGTTGCGCCGAAAGCGAGGAGAGCCGCGACGGAAGCGAAGCTGCGGGCGATGGTGATGCGGTTCATGGTGCAATCTCCTGTGTCGATCCTGGTTGGCTTCGACGTCGCCTCATGTGGCGTCGAGCGATGGGTGGATCATGGAGACGGGCGCCCGCTGCCGCTGTGGCAATTCCCACAAGCCCCTTTATTTCAGCAACCTAGCAGAGACTGGCCGCGCGCCGGCAAGGCGCGAGCTCTATTGGCGAGGCCTGGACAAAGATGCTAGTTTCATCAGATGACGTACCTACGTAAGCGGGCGCGCCGCTGCCGGCCCTTGAGAGAAAGGGCCATCGCGCCCTGTCTTGCCGGACCCTGCTGTGGCCCGATGTTCGTTAGGATGAAGGCCCCGCCGGAACTCGGTTGAGCGTTTCTGAGGTCGGGGCTTTGCCATGGACAGCGAGCACCTCTCGCACGACGAACTGACCCAGGAGATTGGGCGCCTTCGCCAGCGCATAAAGTCCCTCGAGGCGCTGCAGACGGATCGCTCGGTCATCGAGAAAGAGCTCAGCGGCGCCCAGCAGCGGCTCGCCCATCTGCTCGCGGTCAGCCCGGCCATCATCTACAGCACGCAAGCCTCCGGCAATTTCGCCTGCACCTTCGTCAGCGAGAACATCCAGGCGATCATGGGCTACGCGCCCCAGGAGATGATCACCGACCTCAAGCATTGGCCCGACCGCCTCCACCCGGAGGACGCGCCGCGCGTATTCGACGAGATGGCCGCGCTGATCGAGGCCGGCGGTGGCACTCTCGAATACCGCTTCCGCCACCGCGACGGGCACTACGTCTGGATCCAGGACACATTCAAGGCCATCTACGACGCAGAGCCGCTCGATGGCGAGTGGGCGCGAAACGATGCGCGCCCCGCCGAGCTGGTCGGCGCATGGGCCGACATCACCATGCGCAAGGAGGCCGAGAATTCGGCGCTCGAGGCCAACGCCGCCCTGCAGGAGACCAAGCGCAACTTGAGCCGCCTCATCGAGAGCTCGCCGGACGCGATCATCTCCACCGACGGGGCGGGCAACGTCGTGCTCTTCAACGAAGGCGCCGAGAGCCTGCTCGGCTACCGGGCCGAGGAGATTATCGGCAAGCCGGTGGCGCTGCTCTATGGCGGCGAGGCGGGCGCCAACGAGGTGCTGCGCGAGATGCGCAAGCGGGGCGGCATGGTGGCCGGCTTCGACAGCATCCTGTGGGCGAAGGACGGCGCGTCGATCCCGGTGCTGATCTCCGCCTCGGTCCTGTTCGACGACGAAGGCCACGAGGTCGGCACGGTCGGATTCGCCACCGACCTGCGCGAGCGCAAGCGCGCGCAGGAGGAGCTGCAGAAATCCTACGACGAGCTCGAGAGACACGTCGAGGAGCGCACCACCGAGCTGAAGGAAGCGCGCGCCCGCCTGCAGTACCTCATGACGGTCACGCCGGGCATCATGTACACGAACCAGGGCACCGGAAGCTACGCCTGCACCTTCGTCAGCCAGAACGTCGACCCGATCATGGGCTTCTCCGAATGGGAGATGCTCGAGGACCCGGAGTTCTGGCCCAAGCGCCTGCACCCGGACGATGCCGGCCGCGTGTTTCAGGAGATGGGACCGCTGGTGGAGGCCGGCGGCGGCACCATCGAGTACCGCTTCCGCCACCGCGACGGCCAGTATGTCTGGATCCAGGACACCTTCAAGGTGGTGCGCGGCGACGGCGGCGAGGCCGTCGAGATCGTGGGCTCCTGGGCGGATATCACCCACCGCAAGCAGGTCGAGAACGCGCTTGGCGAGCGCATGGCCATCATGAACGACCTGCAGAACCTCGTCGCGGCGAGCCCGGCGGTGATCTACACCACGCAGGCGACCGGCGACTTCGCCTGCACCTTCGTCAGCGAGAACCTGAAGACGACCATGGGCTACGCGCCCTGGGAGATGCGCGAGGACCCGAAGTTCTGGTCGAAGCGCCTGCATCCGGAGGACGCGCCGCGCGTTTTCGGCGAGATCGCCGGGCTGATCGACAAGGGTTCGGGCACCATCGAATACCGCTTCCGCCACCGGCGCGGCCACTTCATCTGGCTGCAGGACACCTTCAAGGTGATCGAGGGCAAGAACGGCAAGGAGCTCGTCGGCTCCTGGGCCGACATCACCGACCGCAAGCAGATCGAGGCCGAGGTGAAGCGGCTGGCGCGCGAGGTCGAGCTGCGCAACACCTTCATCCGCGACACCTTCGGCCGCTACCTCACGGACGAGGTCGTGACCACGCTGCTCGATTCGCCGACCGGGCTGCAGATGGGCGGCGAGAAGCGCAACGTCACCATGGTGATGGCGGACCTGCGGGGCTTCACCTCGATCTCCGAACGCCTGGCGCCCAAATGGGTCGTCTCGATCCTCAACCGCTACTTCGACGCCATGGTGAAGGTCATCAAGCGCCATGAGGGAACCATCGACGAGTTCATCGGCGATGCCATCTTCATCCTGTTCGGCGCGCCGACTTGGAAGGAGGACGACGCCCGCCGCGCGGTGGCCTGCGCCATCGAGATGCAGCTCGCCATGGCCCAGGTCAACGAGGGCAACCGCGAGAACGACCTGCCCGAGCTGCAGATGGGCATCGGCATCCACACAGGACAGGTGGTCGTCGGCAACATCGGCTCGGTCGAGCGCATGAAGTACGGCGTGGTCGGAAGCCATGTCAACCTGACCTCGCGCATCCAGTCCTTCACCACCGGCGGCCAGATCCTCTGCTCGGAGGCCACGCGCCGCGAGGTCGGCCCCATGCTCCGGCTCGGCAAGCAGATGGAGGTGCGCGCCAAGGGGTTCGAGCAGCCCATCACGCTGTCGGAGGTGGTGGCGCTCGGCGGCCCCTACAAGCTCGCGCTCTACCAGGTGAAGGACGACCTCACCCAGCTTGCCGACGAGCTGGCCTTCACCTACCGCCTCGTCGAGGGCGACCATCTCAACGGGCAGGCGTTCAAGGGACGCCTGGTGCGTCTCTCGCTGAGGCGCGGCGAGGCACGGCTCGAGGCTTCGGTGCCGATGCTGACCAACCTCGAGATCCGCCTTATCGATGACAACGGCAAATTCATACCCGGCACGCTCTACGCCAAGACCGCGGGACCGGGCGGCGAGAGCGGCACCACGACCATCCAGTTCAGCTCGATGCCGCCGGAGATCGAGACGCTCTTGCGCGATGCCGTTCTGAAAATACCCAAGACCTCGACCAACCCGGTGGTCGCCTTGCCCGCCGACATCGAAGCGACGGTGCCCCCCGACCACGCCGTCCACTAACGCGATGGAAGCTGCCCGATGACCTCGCCCCAGTCGGCCCAGTTTCCCCAGTCGCTCAAGGCCGTCGCCATCTTTGCCGAGCTCGGCGACGACAAGCTGGCCGCACTCAAGAAGCGCTGTGCCTGGCGCCGCTACGAGCCGGGCGAGCTCATCCTCGACCATCTCGACGCCTCGGACGAGGTATTCTTCATCACCGTGGGCGAGGCACGCGCCAGCATCTATTCGGCGCTCGGCAAGGCGGTGACGTTCACCGACCTCCGGTCAGGCGACCTGTTCGGGGAAATCGCCGCCATCGACGGCGGGCCGCGCTCCGCCAGCATCGAGGCGCTGTCCCGCTGCACCGTGGCCTCGATGTCGCGGGCGGCCTTCCGCGAGGTGCTGCAGGCCGAGCCCCAGGTCATGCAGGCGGTCCTGCAGAGCCTCGTCGCCCGCATCCGGGCGCTCACGACGCGCATCTACGAGTTCAGCGCGCTCGCCGTGAAGAACCGCATCCAGGCCGAGCTGCTGCGCCTCGCCGGCATGGCGTCGCGCGAGGGCAACAGCGCCGTGATCGATCCCGCGCCGACGCACGCCGAGATCGCCGGCCGCGTCAGCACCCACCGCGAGGCCGTGACGCGCGAGCTCAACCGCCTGTCGCGACTTGGCGTCGTCGAGCAGCATGGGCGGGCGCTCCGCATCAAGGACATCGAGCGGCTGGAGGACCTCGTCCACGAGGTCACGGGCGAGTAGGCACTTGCACAAAAAAGGCCTGAAGGAGAAACGGGCTCCTTCAGGCAAGGGAGACGGGGGTGGGGAGGAAGGCTTGAGCAGAGGGGACAACTAGCGCGCGGCGATCTCCTTGAGGTGCGTGACGCTCATGGCGCCGGCACCGGGCTGGCAGGCGAACTCGAGCGCGCTGCCGAAGCGGACCGGCTTCTGCGGGGTAACCGAAGCTTCGAAGCGCGTGGCGGTGAAGCTCGGCCCCGCGTCCCAATCGGGCTC
>JBFXEP010000117.1:0-8171 GCA_050179995.1 Hyphomicrobium sp. | reverse complement strand
TCCTGCAAAATCCTGACCGGCACTCAAGGAAAAGAGGTAGAGGAAGGCGGCGGTCGCCGTGACGGGCTCGAGGTGGTGACAGAGGTGGAGCGCGCTATCGCCGATGAGTCGGCTGCCATCACATGAGGCGGCCGAAAGCACGCGTGTGGAAACGGCATCGGAAGGTTATTTGTCGGTTCCGAATCTTCTCATCAGGTGCCCAAGCTTTGTCGCCTTGGCTCGAAGGTAGTCCCTGTTGTACGGCGTGGGTTCACTTTCTAACGACAATCTTACAACCCGCAAGCCAGCGTCGATTAATGCCTGCTCCTTGCGTGGGTTGTTTGTGAGAAGGCGGACCGAGTTCATCCCGAAATGGTTCAGTACGTAGATCGCTTGGCCGTAGGCGCGCGGATCTGCAGCAATGCCAAGCGCTTCGTAGGCCTCTGCCGTGTCGATCTTGCGAGCATGCGAGAGGCTCATGCCGCGAACCTTGGCCAGAAGGCCGGCGCCACGTCCATCTCTGAGCATGTAGATGAACGCGCCCCCCTCTCTCTGTATTGCGTTGAGACTTGTTTCTAGCTGCCAATGACAATCGCAGTCCAGGCTGTCGAAGATCTCACCCGTGTAGCAGGCGCTCTGGATTCTAACCACGGGGTCAGAGACTGCAGACCCGCTTTTGAGGACCAGCACATTGTCCTGCTCGTTTTCGGACCAAGAGAATACGTACAGCTCGAAATCTCCGTAGGCCGTACGCAGCGGCGCCGAGGCGATCGAGGGATCACTCACCATTGACATTCCCCTCGCCGCGGGGGGACAACGCCGGCGTCGTTGAGATGATTGCCTCCGGCTCGGGGACGAGCCCTTCCCATCGCTCGTGCACATCGAAGGCTATCGCCGATATTCGTTCCGCCAGTAGTTTGTCGCGGTCGGGGGCTGACTCATACTCGCCCAACAGAAAGTCATGAGCGACCTTTTCGCGTTCCAACTCGCGTTGAGCGCGCCTGTAGATCGCCCACAGCCGCTGAGGTTTGCGAAGTTGAAGCCATGCCGTCGCTGCGGCTGCGAGGACGGATAGCACAGCGGGCACTACTTTCCCGAAAACGAGTCCGGATCCAAGGGTAACGAAAAGAGGCGAAGCCAGGGTGAAGCAAATGACTGCATAGAACGCCGCCTGAGACTCCAGCTTATTGTGATCCGCTTTTTCACGCAGGCCTTGTCGTACCGACGAATAGTATTCGGTCGCGCTCGAAAACGTGTCGGGCGTGACGGTTTTATCAGTGCGCCAAATGCACATGGGTTCTCTCTTTGTGGGCTGGCAAACGAACAATCGAAAGACTATGGAGCGCCTCCCCCTCCGGATGACGTGTGCGCACTAGCGAACATCCATTCAACCGTTCCGCACCGCAGCACACGGAAAAATGAGGAGAAGCCGCATGCTGAAGCGCCAAAGCCTTGACCACGCGTCGTCGGCTGCTACCACACTCACGACCTTGATGTTCTCCTGTTGAGCGTTAGAGCCACGCCCAGCGGCGTCAGGAGTGGGACGTGAACGACAAACTGGCGCTAGGACTACTGAGCGAGGTGATGGGTTGGGCGAATGACGACTCAATTGCAGCTCAAGAATATCAGTGGCTGCGCCTCATGGGCGCCGCGAAATATGATGGGTACTCTGATTTCAGGGCTGGGGTCAGATTTCTTGAGAGCTTTGCCACTTGGCTAAAGCAATTCGCCCAACCCGATCGCCAAGCCGCCTACGATTTCGTCAAGAATCGCCTTGTCTACATTTCCTTTCCAGAGCTTCAACGCCTGATCGAGGCCTTCGTACCGGAGATCGTGACGCCGGTCGTTCGGCGCGTGGCTGCCCAAGAGCTCAAGATCAAGCCCTACGAAATCTGGAGCACGCCCGAGGGCTTTGAATGCTTCAAAGATCACTTGCGGAAGGTGCTGATCGTCGGCATGAGCGATGGCTCGCGCATCGACTATCTACGCCGTGCCAACGCCAAGCTGCTCTCGACTGAGCAGATCGTGCCGATGATGAACATCGACGCAGAAAAATGGGAGGACCTCAATAGCAAACTCGAAAAGGCTTGCGGCACGGGTGCCAAGTTCACCCACGTCTACTTGATAGATGACTTTACGGCATCCGGGACGACCTTCATTCGTCAGACCCCCGAGGGGGGCTGGAAAGGCAAGCTCAGCAATTTCAACAAGCTGATCATCAAGTCTCGCGACCTCGGTGACAAATTTCCGATCACCGACGGCTATCACCTCCACATCCATCACTACATCTCAAGCTATCAGGCGCGAACGGCGCTTGAAGAGCGCATTGCCGACGCCGAACAAAACTGGATGGAAAAGTCCTTCGGTACGATTGATATCAGCCAAGGGCTGCTCCTGCCGGAAACCGCGAAACTCGACGTCGCGTCAGACGCCGCAATTCTCGACATTTGCAAGAACTACTACGATCACGCGCTGTTCAAGCGACTGGAGAAGCACTGTCGGGAAGCGGGTCAGACGACTATGATGTACGGCTACGCCGACTGTGCGCTGCCGGTCGTCCTCGACCATAACACGCCCAACAACAGTATCCCCTTGCTGTGGGCGGAAACGCCCGGCGAAGACGGGGCGCACGCAATGCGGCCTCTGTTCTTTAGGCGTGACCGGCACGGATAAGAAAGATGTCAAACCCATTTCTCCGGCGCGCGACCGAATATATCCGGGACGACTCGGCGTTCCTGGCCATCGTAAGTCCCGAGCCGCTCAGTACCTTTCTTGCCAAGCATCCAAAAAAGGATGCTGTCTTCGACATGCCGGTCCGTGTTATCGGCACGCCCGGCAGCGGCAAGACCATGATGGCAACGCTGGTTGAATTCCGCCTCGTCGAAACCATCCTTCGCGACCAAAGCAGCCAAAACAATCGCGCTCTGGCGGCCGTGCTGACAAGCGCTGGTTTCTCCGACGGAGAGGTGCCGCTGGTCGCCGCGGTGCGGATTCCGATGGAATCGGAATACCGCGACTATTGGGAGCTGCCCTTCGAGGAAAGCATTCGCACAAAGCTCGTGCTTTCTCTCATACAAGCGCGGGCGGTCCTGTCCCTGGTTAGAAACCTGACCGCCAATCAGAGGCGGGACGTCGATGACATCACCTTCATTCCGCGCGGGTCCCTGCCGCGCCGGCCGCCGCCGCGACAACGAGTCCGAGCGACGCGGCGCGCAGCAGGCGCCCGATCCCGCTCCGCGCGCTTTCGGTCCATGACTTCGAGGTTTGGTCCTTCACGCTCATCCTTGCCGCGCCGCCCCGGAGGACGCCCGTTCGATCCACTGGAATAGGCCGCTGGACCCTGTCCCGGCGCGTTTTTGGCCGTGAACAGGGGGACGCGACACTTACGCGACGCTGCCTTGCGGGCTGCCGCCCGAGCGCATAATGTCCACCCTCCCAGCCGCATTTGAGGCGTTGGCCGAGACGAGCGACGAGGGCGAGGGTACAAACTCGCGTGCGCGCGTTCAAGGTGCGCCCGTCCCGCGAAGGTGTGGGAGCAGCGCGGCTTTAGGGGGAGGTCCGCACGCGGGCCTCGGCAACACTGGACATCGAGAGAGCGAATGTTCAAAGGCTCCATCACGGCGCTTGTGACGCCGTTCAAGAACGGTTCCGTCGACGAGGAGGCGCTGCGCCGCTTTGTCGAATGGCAGATTGCGGAAGGCACGCACGGCCTGGTCCCGACCGGCACCACGGGCGAAAGCCCGACTTTGAACTACGACGAGCATAAGCGCGTCATCGAGGTCACGGTGGAGACCGCCCGCGGACGCATCCCGGTCATCGCCGGCACCGGCTCCAACTCGACCGACGAGGCCATCGAGCTTTCGGTCTACGCCGAGAAGGTGGGCGCCGACGGCATTCTGATCGTGAACCCCTACTACAACAAGCCGACTCAGGAAGGCCTCTACCAGCACTTCAAGGCCATCAACGATAAGGTCGGCATCCCCATCGTGATCTACAACATTCCGGGACGCACCAACGTCGACATGTCGGTCGCTACCATGGCGCGCGTCTTCGAGTTGAAGAACGTGGTCGGCGTCAAGGATGCGACCGCGAACCTCGCGCGCGTCTCCCAACAGCGCGCTGCCATGGGGCCGGAGTTCATCCAGCTCTCGGGCGAGGACGCGACCGCGCTCGGCTTCATGGCCCACGGCGGCAGCGGCTGCATCTCGGTGGCCTCCAACGTCGCCCCGCGCCTCTGCGCTGATTTCGAGAACGCGTTGATGAAGGGGGATTTCCCCGCCGCGCTCGCGCTCCAGGATCGCCTGCTGCCGCTCTTCGACGCGCTCTTCGTCGAGACCAATCCGGGTCCCGTGAAGTACGCGGCCTCCCGCCTCGGCATCTGCTCGGCGGAGATGCGCCTGCCGCTCGTCCCGGTCACCGACGCGGGCAAGAAAGTCGTGGACGCGGCGCTCGCCAAGGTCGGCCTGCTCAAGGCGGCAGCGGCCGAATAGAAAGCTCAAAACCCATGTCGGCCAAGAAGGACGACGGCCGCCGGATCGTTTCCGAGAACCGGAAGGCGCGGCACGAGTATTTTATCACCGATGACTACGAGGCCGGCATCGAGCTCAAGGGCACCGAGGTGAAGAGCCTGCGCTCGGGCCAGGCCAACATCTCCGAGAGCTACGCCTCCTTCGAGGACGACGGCAGCTTCTGCTTGGTCAACGCCTACATCCCCGAGTATCAGCAGGCCGGCCGCTTCTTCCAGCATGAGCCGCGCCGCAAGCGCCGCCTGCTGCTGCGCAAGAGCGAGCTCGCCAAGCTCTTCCAGGCCGTCGAGCGCAAGGGCATGACCATCGTGCCGCTCGAGCTCTACTTCAACGCCAAGGGCCGCGCCAAGCTCAAGCTCGCCCTCGCCGAGGGCAAGAAGCTGCACGACAAGCGCGAGACTGAGGCCAAGCGCGACTGGAACCGTCAGAAGGCGCGCATCATGCGCGAGAAGGGCTGATGGCGGATCAGACCTTCACGACCGTCGATTGGACCAAGCTCCCGGTGCCGGAGGACGACGGCGCCGCGCGCCATCTCGTGGGCGCGCGCGTGCCGGACGTTGCGCTGCCGTCGAGTGCCGGAGGCGATCTTGAGCTGGCGAAGCTCGCCGGCCGCACGGTGCTCTTCGCCTATCCGATGACCGGCACGCCCGGCGTTGCTCTGCCCGACGGATGGGACGCCATTCCCGGCGCCCGCGGCTGCACGCCTCATGCCTGCGCCTTTCGCGATCTCCACGCCGACCTCGGCGCCGCAGGCGCTGCCCATGTGTTCGGTATCTCGACACAGACGCTTGCGGAGCAGCAGGCGACGGTCGCGCGCCTGCATCTGCCGTTCCCGCTGCTGTCGGACGTCGCGCTCGCTCTGGCGAACGCCCTGAAGATGCCGGCCATGCAGGTCGACGGAAAGACGATGCTCAGGCGTCTGGCGCTGATCATCGACGCCGGCGTGATCGCGCACGTGTTCTATCCCATCTTTCCGCCCGATCGGAACGCGGGCGACGTGCTGGCCTGGCTCGAGGACAACCCGCGATGAGCGAGGCTCCCTGGCCCTGGCCGGCGCCGGAGGACGACGGTGGAGCACGCCACCTCGTCGTCGGGCTCGCCGTCCCCGACATCACGCTTCCCGCCACCGACGGCCGGGCGCATTCGCTGGCGCGTCTCGCCGGGCAATGGATCGTCTTCGTCTACCCGTGGACCGGCCGCCCTGGCCTTGCCGATCCCCCGCATTGGGACGACATCCACGGCGCCCACGGCTCGACCGCCGAGGCGGAGGGCTTTCGCGACCACTACGCGGCGTATCGCGAGATGGGCTTCGACGTGCTCGGCGTGAGCGGTCAGGACCCCGCGCATCAAGGCGAGTTCGCCGCGCGCGTGCGTTTGCCGTTCTCGCTCCTCTCTGACGCCGAGGGGAAGCTCAGCGACGCACTCTCGCTGCCCACCTTCGAGACGGGCGGCGTGAGATACTTGAAGCGTCTGACGTTCGTGCTGCGCAACGGCCGCCTCGAGCGCACCCTTTACCCCATCCATCCCCCGCACACCCACGCCCGCGATCTTCTCGCGACGCTCTAAGGCAGTACCCTTCACTGCCTACTGCCTACTGCCTACTGCTGCCCGTTTGCCGGCTGCCTGCTGCCCACCTCCCCTCAAAGCACGTCGCTCTCGACGTCGTTTGCCGAGTAGCCGAGCTTCTCGAGACCTTCCTCGAGGTAGTCCGCGAGCAGCGGCTGTCCGAGGAGATAGGCCGCCGTGGAGCCGGCTTGCTCGTTGCGCGCCGTCTCGACCGCCTCCCCGAACTCCTCGGCCTCGAATGTGCCGCGCCCGACCCAGGCCAGCGCCACGAGGTGCACCTGCTCGTCGTCGTTGAGCGCATCGATGAAGCCCGCGATCTCCGCCGCCGTGGGATCGTTGGAGAGATCCTCCAGGATCGCGCTCGGATCCTCCTCCGCGTCTCCATCCTCGGGCGAGGCATCCCAGGCGCCGACCTTGGCGTCGAACTCGCGCGCCTTGATGATGACATGGGCGACCTTCTCGGGCGCGATTTCGAGCTCGACCTTGGCGGCCATCCGTAACCTCCGTCCGCTGCGGGGCGGATGATAGGCGTGCCGCCGCCCGCCTTGAAGGGGCAAGACCATGATCGCTTCGGACCCTATCAGTCCGAAGCGTGAATCATAGGTCCAATTAAAAGCCTGGAGCGCGATA
Source organism: Hyphomicrobium sp. (assembly GCA_050179995.1). GTDB lineage: Bacteria > Pseudomonadota > Alphaproteobacteria > Rhizobiales > Hyphomicrobiaceae > Hyphomicrobium_C. Next base: position 1,470 of record JBFXEP010000117.1, on the reverse strand, counting down.
GCGCTCTAGGCGCGCCAAATAGTCTCTGTTGTGCGTTTAAGAATCCCGAAGGCTGTCGAGAAAGACCCCCACGTCGCGGAACACGGCGTGGAACATCTCCATCGTGAGCCGCCCCGTGTTCGTGTTGAGGCGCGAGCAATGCAGGCTGTCGAACAGCGCGAAGCGCCCGGCCGCATGGCGCGCGCCGTGCGCGAATGGGAATTGCGATCGCTTGAGGGTCAGTGCCGACAGCGTCTGTTCGTGCGCGACGCGCCCCAGCATGACGAGAGCCTTGAGCCTCGGCAGCGCCGCGAGCCGCGCCGAGAAGTAGCCGCGGCAGGTGGCGATCTCCTCGGGTGTCGGCTTGTTGGCGGGCGGCACGCAGCGCACTGCGTTGGTGATCATGCAGTCGGTGAGGGCGAGGCCGTCGCCCGGGTCGGCGCGATAGGTGCCGCGCGCGAAGCCGAACGTGAGGAGCGTCGCGTAGAGGAGCTCCCCCGCATGGTCGCCCGTGAACGGGCGTCCGGTGCGGTTGGCGCCCTTGAGGCCGGGGGCCAGGCCCACGATCAGGAGCCGCGCATCGCTCGTGCCGAATGACGGCACCGCGCCGTTGAACCAGTGCGGCTCGGCTTCGGCCGCCGCACGGCGAAAGGCGACCAGCCGCGGGCAGAGCGGGCAGTCACGCGGCGCTTCCGGCGTGAAGGAGGGGAGGGAAGCAGAGGACGGGTTCGCCATGGATGCTGCCGAAGCTCGATCGGAGCCGCAGAGAGAAGCCCGGCAGGCGAAGCGAGGCAAGCGGCAATCGGATGCGCTCCGTGCCGCTCGCCTGACTAAAGATCCCGCTACGCGTCCTGGGAAACGTCGTCGTCCTGATAGGTGCCGGGATCGGGTGGCGGCCGCCGCCCCCCGCGCGTGTTGCGCGCCGAGGCGTCGCGCCCGATGATCTGCTCGAGGTCGGCGAGGTCGATGAACTGATCCGCCTGCCGGCGCAGCTCGTCGGCCACCATCGCCGGCTGGGTCTGCAGCGTGGAGACGACGCTGACGCGCCGGCCCTTCTGCTGCAGCGCCGCGACGAGGCCGCGGAAGTCGCCGTCGCCCGAGAACAGCACGATGTGGTCGAGCGTGTCCGCGAGGCGCATGGCGTCGACGGCGAGCTCGATGTCCATGTTGCCCTTCACCTTGCGCCGGCCCGAGGCGTCAGTGAATTCCTTGGTCGGCTTCGTCACCATCGTGAAGCCGTTGTAGTCGAGCCAGTCGATGAGGGGGCGGATCGACGAGTATTCCTGGTCCTCGGAGAGCGCCGTGTAGTAGAGGGCGCGCACGAGATGGGCCTTCTGGCGGAACAGGGCGAGCAGGCGCTTGTAGTCGACGTCGAATCCCAAGGCCTTGGAAGTGGCGTACAAGTTCGCGCCATCGATGAAAAGCGCGATGCGCTCGCCTTGATAGAAGTGCATTTTTTTGTTCCTTGAGTGGAACGGTGCCGCCACCGAG
>JBFXEP010000116.1:0-8193 GCA_050179995.1 Hyphomicrobium sp. | reverse complement strand
GGATGCTCTGGCCGCCGATCCGCTACTCCTACGACACCATCAACAAGGACTATCCGAACCGGGTGGACGCCGAGGGGCGCTGCTTCATCGAGCGCGACGGCGTCAAGCAGCAGGGCGGGCTCGGCTATCCGGCGCCGCCGCAATGGGCGGCACGCGCCAAGCTCTGCGAGGCTCCGCCCGACCAGATGCAGCGCTATCTCGCGGTCGGCAACTGGAACTGGCTCGGCCTCGACAACCAGGGCCGCGACGTGATGGCGCGCGTGATCTACGGGTTCCGCATCTCGGTTCTGTTCGGCCTCATCCTGACACTGCTGTCGAGCGTGATCGGCATTGCCGCCGGCGCCGTGCAGGGCTTCTATGGGGGCTGGATCGACCTCATCATGCAGCGGTTCCTCGAGATCTGGGGCAATATCCCGACGCTTTACGTGCTGATCATCATCGCGGCCGTCCTGGTGCCGGGATTCTGGACACTGTTGTTCGTGCTCCTGGCTTTCCAGTGGACGTCGCTGGTCAGCGTGGTACGGGCAGAGTTCCTGCGCGCGCGCAATTTCGAGTACGTGCGCGCGGCGCGTGCGCTCGGCCTTTCCGACACGCGCATCATGTGGAAGCACGTGCTGCCGAACGCCGCCGTCGCCACAGTGACGTTCATGCCGTTCCAGCTTTCGGGTTCGATCACCACGCTCACCTCGCTCGATTTCCTCGGGCTCGGATTGCCGCCGGGCTCGCCCTCGCTCGGCGAGCTCCTCTTACAGGGCAAGGGCGATCTCGGTGCGCCGTGGCTGGGCTTGAGCGCCTTCTTCTCGATTGCGATCATGCTGTCGCTCCTGATCTTCATCTTCGAGGGCGTGCGCGACGCGCTCGATCCACGCAAGACCTTTGCTTGACGGAGCGGCGCGCATGAGCAACGAGGTGCTGATCAACGTCAAGAACCTGTCGGTCGCCTTCCGTGCCGGCGGCGGCGCGGCGACGACGGCGGTCAAGGGCGTGTCGTTCCGCATCAACCGGGGCGAGACGGTGGCGCTGGTCGGCGAATCGGGCAGCGGCAAATCGGTTTCCGCGCTGTCGATCGTGCGGCTCCTGCCCTACCCGGCGGCGTCGCACCCGACCGGGCAGATCTTCTTCGAGGGCAAGGACCTGCTCAAGGTGCCGGAGAGCGAGCTCAAGCGCATCCGCGGTGACCGCATCTCGTTCATCTTCCAGGAGCCGATGACGTCGCTCAATCCGCTGCACACCATCGAGCAGCAGGTGGGCGAGACCTTGAGCCTGCATCGCGGCATCAAGGGCCCAGCGGCGCGGGAGCGGGTGCTCGAGCTGCTGACCAAGGTCGGCATAACGGAGCCCGAGAAGCGGCTCGATGCGTTTCCGCACCAGCTCTCGGGCGGGCAGCGCCAGCGCGTCATGATCGCCATGGCGCTCGCCAACGAGCCGGACCTCCTCATCGCGGACGAGCCGACAACGGCGCTCGACGTGACGATCCAGGCGCAGATTCTCGAGCTTCTGCGCAACCTGCAGCGCGAGATGGGGATGGCCATGCTGCTCATCACCCACGATCTCGGCATCGTGCGGCGCATGGCGGAGCGCGTCTACGTCATGCAGAACGGGAGCATCGTCGAGGAGGAGCCGACCGAGAAGCTCTTCACTCAGCCGCAGCACGCCTATACGCGCCACCTGCTCGCCGCCGAGCCCAAGGGGCAGCCGCCCGCCTTCGACCCCGCGGCGGCGGTCATCGCCGAGACCAAGGACCTCAAGGTGTGGTTTCCGATCAAGCGCGGGCTTCTGCAGCGGACCGCGGATCACGTGAAGGCGGTGGACGGGCTTTCGCTCAAGATCCTGGCCGGCCAGACGGTCGGCGTGGTCGGCGAATCCGGCTCGGGCAAGACCACGCTCGGGCTCGCCATCCTGCGGCTCATCTCATCGCAAGGGCCGATCGTCTACATGGGCCGCCGCATAGACGGGCTCTCGTCGCGGGAGATGCGGCCGCTCCGGCGCGAGATGCAGGTCGTGTTCCAGGACCCCTATGGCTCGCTCTCGCCACGGCTCTCGATCTTCGGCATCATCGAGGAGGGCCTGCTCATCCAGAAGCCCGACTGGAGCGAGACGCAGCGGCGCGAGCAGGCGGCGCGCGCGCTCAAGGAGGTGGGGCTCGACCCGAGCGCGCTCGATCGCTACCCGCACGAATTCTCGGGCGGGCAGCGCCAGCGCATCGCCATCGCGCGCGCCATGGCGCTCGAGCCGAAGTTCATCGTGCTCGACGAGCCGACCAGCGCGCTCGACATGAGCGTGCAGGCGCAGATCGTCGACCTGCTGCGGGAGCTGCAGGCGAAGCGCGACCTCGCCTACGTGTTCATCAGCCACGACCTCAAGGTGGTGCGGGCGCTCTGCAACTACGTAATCGTCATGCGCAACGGACGCGCGGTCGAGGAAGGACCGGCCGAGCAGATCTTCACGGCGCCGAAAGAGGCCTACACGAAGGCGCTGCTCGCGGCCGCGCTCGACCTCAAAGTCGTGCATCGGGCGGAGCTGGCCTGAGGCGTTTCGCGTGAGGGGTGAAATTCCCAGGCCGGCCAAGGGCGTGCCCGTTTATTGGGCTTGAGGCGCGCCACGTTTTCTGGGACACCTTGCCGGGCATTTCCCGCGTTTCCAGGTCTGGCTCATGAACAAGCCGTCGGACGCTCTGCGCGCGCCCTCGGTCGAAGCGACGATCGAGCAAATCCGCTATTGGGTGCCGACGATCAGCGACGTTGCGCGCACGGTCGAGGCGCGCGACGGGGAGAGCTGGCTGCTGTCGATCGAGCCGCATCTCGCCGCCGCCTGTCCGGTGGCGATCGCGCTCAGCCAGAGCGGGCGCTTCGACATCTCGATCGCGGGCGAGACCTATGACGATTGCGCGCTCGGCAGCCTCGATCAGCTCGTGCATCTGCTCGAGCGCATCTCGGACGGGCATGTGATCCAGCGGCGCTGGGTGAGCGCGGCGACGGGCACCATGCGCGGCGTCGAGACCATCGTCGTGCTCGGGGCGGGTGCCGAGTGGCGTGACGGGCAGGAGGCAGACGGCGGCTCGGAGCGCCGCGATCGGCATTTCCTCCCCTACCGGCGGGCGTGACGCTTCATGGCCAACAGCTCGGATATGTGGATGTGAACCACGCGCTCCTTCGGGATCGGATAGTGCGATCGACCGATTTCGGAAGCTTGTAGAAGTCGCGCTTCGCGAAACTCCAGCCGAAGGCGTCGGCACCCTTGTGGGCACCTGCGTGCAATGAAAATCGCATATCGCCGAATCCACTCGACAAGGAATTGAGAGACGGTCCTGCGTCCAGGCACTCCGGCGATAGCTTTTCTGCGGCTAATCGGACATCGCGGTGGAACTGGATTTCGAAGCCGGTCGTCACGTCACTTTGCACCCTCGGACGGCGCGCGCATGAGGACGCCTTCCGTGCGAGTCATGCGAGGCGGCGGATGGTCGTGATGGGGGACGACTGGCGGGCGATGCGATCGGCCGCCTCGGGCAGCGTCTCGGCCGCCACCGCCATGTGGTGAGCGTTGGCGTGCACGAGCATGATGGCGTCGCTCATGACGCCCACATGCCCCGGCCAGAACACGAGATCGCCACGCCGCAGGCCTTCGAGGTCGGCCGGCACCGGCATCGGCGTGCCAAGCTCGGCTGCCTGCATATCCGAGTCGCGCGGGGCGGCGATGCCGGCCGCCTCGAGCGCCACCTGGACGAGGCCTGAGCAGTCGATGCCGATGCGCGTGCGTCCGCCCCACAGGTAGGGTACGCCGATCAAGCGCTCGGCGACGTCGACGAAGTCGCGCTCGAAGCGATCGCGCTCGGCGAGATGGCGCGTGACGACGAAGCCGCCGCGCTCGAGGCGGCAGAAGCGCTCCTCCCATTCGGCGACACGGACCTCGGCGTTGAGCGGCAGGTGCATGATGGGCGGCGTCTTGATGTCGGGGGCCGGGTACACAAAGGTGCCGAGCGCCTTGACACGATGCGTCATCGGCATGATCTCGCCGGTGAGCGCGGCGGACGGGATGTAGCCGACGTAGCGGTCGCGCTCGATCTGCACCCAGGCCCAGCCTTCGGTCTCGTCGTACACCCGCACCAGCTCGCCGTAGAGGGCTTCGGTCTCGAGGCCGAGAGCGGGTGACGGCTCGCGCCGCAGCGGGACTGCGGGGCGGATCACCTGCCGCACGAATCCCGCCGCGTAGCGGGGGGCGCTGACCTGGCCGCGGAGCGAGACCGCGGCGAGGTCGGGCCGGAAAGCGTGACGGCGCGGATCGAGCGACGTCTGCGGGATCGGCGGAGGCGTGGTGCGCTCGCCGGCGGCCTCCGCGTCTGCCGGCTTGCTGTCCGTCATGCGACGAGCTCCTTCGCGAGCAGGGAGAAGATCGCGCGGGCGGTCTGCGGGTCGCCGCCCTTGGGGCCGAGCGGTCGCGGCGCGGGGCGCCAGCCGTAGAGATCGAAGTGGGCGAAGCGGCGCGCGTTCTTGACGAAGCGCTTGAGGAACAGGGCGGCCGTGATGGCGCCGGCGAACGGCGCGTCATAGACGTTGTTCATGTCGGCGACCTCGCTGTCGAGATGGCGCTCGTAGCCCGGCCAGAAGGGCATTCGCCAGACCGGATCGCCGACCGCCGCGGCCTCCGTGACGAGGGCTTGCGCGAAGGCGTCATCGTCGCAGAAGAATGCGGGTAGATCGGGGCCGAGCGCGACGCGTGCGGCGCCGGTCAAGGTAGCGAAGGTCAGCATGGTATCGGGGCTCTCCTCATCGCCGAGGGAGAGCGCATCGGCGAGCACGAGGCGACCCTCGGCGTCGGTGTTGCCGATCTCGACCGTCTTGCCGGCGCGGCTCGTCAGCACGTCGCCGGGGCGGAAGGCGTCGCCCGAGATGCTGTTCTCGGCTGCGGCGATGAGCGCGCGCAGGCGCACATTCAACCCGGCGCACATGATCATCTCGGCGAGCGTCAGCGCGGCCGCAGCGCCGCCCATGTCCTTTTTCATGAGCAGCATGGCGGAGGCGGGCTTGATGTCGAGGCCGCCGGTGTCGAAGGTGATGCCCTTGCCGACGAGGGTGAGCGACGGCCAGGAGCTCGGTGTGCCGCGCTTCTGCCAGCGCAGATCGATCAGGCGCGGCGCGCGGTTGCTGGCGCGGCCGACGGCATGGATCAGACGGAAGCCCTTGGCAAGGAGGTCGTCGCCGACCGTCGTCTCGATGCTCGCGCCGTGGCTCGCGGCGAGGCGCGCGGCGGCGGCTTCGATCTCCGCCGGTCCGAGGTCGGAAGCCGGCGTGTTGATGAGGTCGCGCCCTTTCCAGACGGCGCCGACCTGATCGAGGATGGCTTGGTCGTCGAGGCCGGCCGGGATCTTGAGGCGGGGTATGGAGAAGTCCCCGGGGCCCGATTTGTAGCGGCGGAAGCGGTAGGCGCCGAGGCCCCAGGCGACGGCGGCGAGCGCGGCGTGCGGCGTCTCGCTCGCAAGATGGTAGAGCCCCGTGGGCAGGCTCGCGGCGAGCTGGCCCAGCAGCAGCTCGGACGGTCCCGAGGGGTCGCCGGCCTGGCCGTTGCCCTGCCCCAGCAGCACACCGCCGAGCGCGCCGCCGCGTGCGGGGTAGATCACCTGCTTCTTGGCGGCGCTGGTGAAGCGCGCCTGCTCGATCCAGCGGCGCGCGGACGCGTCGAGCGCCTCGAGGCGGGTGGCCGGCGCGGCATCGGACACGAGCCAAATGGGCGTGCTCGACTCCTTCGATGCATGAGGGGCGAGCACGTCGGACGGGGAGAGCGCGCTCGCCGCGGTGGGCTTGTCGGTCATGGATGGGTTCTTTGGGACGGGTTCTTTGGGGCTCGCGAAGATTGGCCGCTTGGACGGGCCTCGGATGATCGGGCATTATCCCTGTCCAGGCAGGGAAACACAATCGCAAGAGGGCTCTACGGGATGGGAGACGCTGGTTATCGACTGGTCATCGGCAACAAGAAGACCTCGAGCTGGAGCTTGCGGCCGTGGCTCGTGCTCAAGCAGGCGGGGATCGCTTTCGAGGAGGTGCGCATCAATCTGCGCGCACCCGACAAGAAAGACCAGATTCGCGCGCACTCGCCGGCCGGAAAGGTGCCGGTGCTGTGGGCCGGCGACCTCATGATCTGGGACAGTCTGGCGATCGTCGAGTACATCGCCGAGCAGCATCCCGAGAAGGCGCTGTGGCCGTCGAACGTGGACGCGCGCGCCGTGGCGCGCGCGTCGAGCGCGGAGATGCACTCGGGCTTTCAGGCCTTGCGCGAGCATTGCCCGATGAATTTTCCGGCGCGGGAGCCTAAAACCGACCTCATCGAGCCGGTGCAGACCAACATCCGCCGCATCGTCGACCTGTGGGGTGACTGCCGGCGGCGCTTCGGCGGCGAAGGGCCGTTTCTCTTCTCCTCCTTCACCATCGCGGACGCGATGTACGCGCCGGTGGCATCGCGTCTCAAGACGTACATCCCGGACCTCGGCGCGTTCGGCGATGACGGGACGGCGCAGCGCTACGTGGACGCCCTGTTCGCGCTTCCGGCGCTCGCCGAATGGGAGCGCGGCGCGCAGGAAGAGACTCTCGGTTTTTGATGAGACCGATGATTCACGCTTCGGACTGATAGGGTCCGAAGCGATCATGGTCTGTCGCCAGTTAACGGATCGTTGGCCTTCATTAAGGTTTTGTTGACCGCTGTATCAGAAAGTGACGGAAGCGCGATTTGTGCTCGCCTTGCGCCGAACCCGCCACCCGACGAGCAGTGGAGACATACATGGCCGCCAACTCCGACGCGCCGCTCGCGATGACGAGGCCCGTCCGCGGGCTCGGCCTCCTGGCGGCGATCACGGCGAGCCTTCTGCTCGGGGCCTGCGCGCAAGTCGGCGATGACAGTACGGGGCTCTTCTCCTCGCTCACGCCCGAGGAGACGCAGCAGGCGGCCAAGGATGCCGCGCCGACCGAGCCGCAGGCCGCGGCCGAGTACTGGGGCAAGCTCTATTCCAAGAACCCGCGCGATCTCGGATCGGCGCTCGCCTACGCGCAGAGCCTGAAGGCGCTCGGCCAGAAACGGGAAGCGCTGGCGGTTCTGCAGCAGGCCTCGCTCATTCACGGCACCAACCGGGAGCTCGCGGCCGACTACGGCCGGCTCGCGCTCGAGCTCGACCAGGTGAGCGTCGCCAAGAAGCTGCTCGAGGTGGCGGACGATCCCGGCCATCCCGATTGGCGCATCATCCTGGCGCGGGGCACGGCGCTGGCCAAGGAAGGCAGCTACCGGGAGGCGATCGGTTTCTACGAGCGGGCGCAGGCCCTGAACCCGGGGCATCCGTCGGTGCTCAACAACCTGGCGCTTGCCTACACCATGAGCGGCGAACCCGCGCGCGGCGAGCAACTCTTGAGGCAGGCCTCGGCGTCGGGCGGCGACAACGCGAAAGTGCGCCAGAACCTCGCGCTCGTGCTCGGGCTGCAAGGCAAATACGCCGAGGCCACCCAGGTTGCCTCCTCCGATCTGGCGCCGGCCGACGCGGAAGCCAACACGGCGCTGTTGCGCAAGATGGTGAAGCTCGATCCCAAGACGAGCGCGCCGGTGGCTCCGGCACAGGCCGTTGCCGAGCAGGCGGCGCCGGTGTGGCCGGGCCCGCCGCCCGTCATGACGACCTGGGCGCCGGCCGTGGCGGAAGCCGAGGCCACGGCGGCTCAGGGCAAGGGTCCCGGGCTGCGCGCCAGCAGCATCGAGACCGGCTTCGGCGCCGCAGACGACGCTCGAGCAGCGAGCCTGTTCAGCGCCGAGTAGGCGGGCCGCCCGTCGCAAGCAAATTCGGATTGCCGTCTCGACACCAGTGTCGCCTTGCGAACGGTGTCGTTCGGTTGCGCTCCCCGTAACAACGGGGAGCGGGAAATGGTGTGCTTCCTCCCTCTCCGCGCCGCCTTCGATGGGGAGAGGGGCACATGCGGAGCATGGCTCCGCCATGACGTGAGGGGCAGGTTCTTGCGCTGCGGCGCGCCTACTGCATCTTCCAGAAGGAGATGGCGGCGGGGCCGAGGATGACGACGAACAGCACCGGCAGGAAGAACAGGATCATCGGCACGGTGAGCTTGGGCGGCAGCGCGGCCGCCTTCTTCTCCGCTTCCGCCATGCGCATGTCGCGGTTCTCCTTGGCCATGACGCGCAGCGCCTGGCCGACGGGCGTGCCGTAGCGCT
>JBFXEP010000115.1:0-8197 GCA_050179995.1 Hyphomicrobium sp. | reverse complement strand
CACGCGCAATCCGAAGACCGTGCTCGAGAACCTCCTGCGCATCGGCAAGCGGGCCATCGTCTCGTTCCCGAACTTCGGCCACTGGAGCGTCCGCGCCGCGCTCCTCCTCACCGGCCGCATGCCGGTGACGCCCAACCTGCCGGAGCCCTGGTACGCGACGGCCGACGCGCACCTCTGCACCATCAAGGATTTCGTCGACCTCGTCTCCTTCGTCGATGCCGAGGTCGAGGACGCGGTCGCTTTCAACAGCCAGGGCAAGCGGCTGCCGATCAAGAAGTCGATCTCGCTGCAGAACCTTCTCGGCGAGAAAGCCGTCTTCAAGCTCAAGCGTAAAACATAGCGCGCGACGGCGTAGCTTTTCCCTCTCCCCGACCTTACGGGGAGAGGGAGATCACCTTATCGGCACCAGCACGCGGAGCCCCTTGGCGCGCGCGGGCTTGCCCTTGATCGGCGCCACCATCTCCTTGCGCGCCTCCGCGATGAGCACGCCGCCGAGGCCGGGAGAAACCCGTGCCCCCACCCGCTCCCAAGCCGTCGCCGAGCGCACGATCATGCCGCGATCGAACGGCGGCAGATGCAGCGCCGTCGAGAACCCGACCGGTGTGAACAGGCACTGATGCAGTTGGTCCTCGAGCTGCGATCGGCTGTAGGGGCTGCCATAGCCGAACGGCGTCGTGTCGACGTGCGCCCACAGCCCGCGCCGGTTCGGCACCACGATCAGGAGCCGCCCCTCGGGTTTCAGCACCCGCCAGAGCTCGCGCAGAAGCGGCCGCACGAGCTCCGTGACCTCGAGGCAATGCACGACGATCAGGCGGTCGATCGAGCTGTCGCGCAGCGGCAGTTGATCCTCCTCGACCAGCGTCGTGAGGATCGGCGCACCCGCCGGCCACACCAACGCACCCTGGGCCGACGGCATGAAGGCTCCGAGCCGCCGCGCCTCCGCGCGATAGGCGCCGATGAAGGGCGTCCCGAACCCGAGGCTCACGATCGTCTCGCCCGGGGCCGGCCCCCATTGCGCCCGGATGCGCCGCGCGAGCAGGCGGCGCGCGATCTGCCCGAGCGGCGTCGCGTAGAAATCCCTCAGAGCTGCGACATCGAGATGCATGGGCCTCCGGGCGGTACGGGTCCGGTCAGCACATTTCGCCCCGGCGCCATTGAAATGGCAAGGGCGCACGGCTAGCTTCCGCCATGATCCGGCCGGCAACAGGGCGGGACGGGTCAAGGTTAGCGATGACCCAACCAGAAATTCACCAGTTCGCCTGCCTCAAGGATAACTATGGTGTCCTCGTCCACGACCCGGAAGAGGCCGTCACGTTGTCGATCGACGCCCCGGACGCACCGGCCATAGAGCGTGCGCTCGCGCAACGGGGCTGGAAGCTGACGCACGTCCTCGTCACCCACCACCACGCCGATCACACCGCCGGCATCCCGGCCCTGAAAAGCGCCACGGGCTGCACCGTCATCGGACCCAAGGCGGAATCGGTGCGCATCCCCTGCCTCGACGTCGGCGTCGCCGAGCCCGACACGCTGGCCCTCGGCCGCCTCGAGGCGAAGGTGCTCGACACCCCGGGACACACCATAGGGCACATCACGTACTGGTTCCCCAAGGCCAACGTCGCCTTCGTCGGCGACACCTTGTTCGCCATGGGCTGCGGACGCATCCTCGAGGGCACGGCCGAGATGATGTGGGCGTCGCTCGGGAAGATCGCCGCGCTGCCGGGGGATACCGAGCTCTATTGCGGCCACGAGTACACGGTCTCGAACGGCAAGTTCGGCGTCGCCATGGAGCCCGGCAACGACCGTCTCGTCGCACGCCTCGCCGAGGCGGAGACGAAGCGCGCCGCGGGCGAGCCGACGCTTCCGACGCGCGTCGATGTCGAGCGCGAGACCAACGTGTTCCTGCGCGCCGGCAACACCGCCATCCGCGAGCACGTCGGCTTGCCGGCCGTGCCCGTTTGGAAGGTCTTCGCCAACCTGCGCGAGCGCAAGAACCGCTTCTGATGCACGGCTCTCGCCCGCTCACCCGCGAAGCGCATCGTGTGCACACGTGGAGTGACAGACATGCACGCCGACCGCATCATCGCCGAGCTGGGCCTCGTGCCGCACCCCGAGGGCGGCCACTTCCGCGAGACCTTCCGCGATCCCGAGCCGGCCGGCGCCCGCGGCCATGCGACGGCGATCTACTTCCTCCTCCGCGCCGGCGAGATCTCGCGCTGGCATCGCGTGGACGCGGTCGAGATCTGGCACTGGTACGCCGGCGCGCCCCTCGCCCTCGCCACGGCGCCACCCGGCGCAGCGAGCACGACGCTCCGCCTCGGACCTGACATCCTCGCAGGCGAGCGGCCGCAGGGCGTGGTCGCCAAGGGATGCTGGCAGCAGGCCCGCTCGCTCGGCGCCTGGACGCTCGTCGGCTGCACCGTGGCGCCGGCCTTCGAGTTCTCCGGCTTCGAGCTCGCACCGCCGAGCTTCGAGCCCGATTCGGGCAGCGTTTGAGCACGCCAACCCGGGATATCGCGCCCGGCAGGGTTTTCCACCACTCTTTGCCCGAGCCCGATGCGCGGAGCGCCTTGTTTTCGCACGCCTTCGAGCAATTCCTGGGGACCGGGTCCCCCCTACGCTTGCCGCTCAAACACGACTCGGTAAAGAGTGCGAATCAAAGGGAAATTGCGTGCGCGCAGCGGGGGTTGCAATCATGAAGGTGGAGTCCACCGGTACTGTTCTCAGTACGGTCTTCGTCGACTACGATAACATTTATCTCTCTCTCAAGCGCAAGAACGAGGAGGCGGCCAAGCGTTTCGCCAAGGACGCGGGTCTGTGGCTGCGCGAGATCGAGAGCGGACGCCTCATCACCCCCACCAACGGGTCGAACTTCACCGTGCCGCGCCGCATCGTCATGAGCCGCTGCTACGGCAATCCTGTCCCCCGTCGCAACGCCTCCGACAACTCGACGGACATGAACTCCTTCCCGTTCGTGCGCCATCACTTCCTGCGCGCCGGCTTCGAGGTGGTGGATTGCCCGCCGCTGACCGCCCAGCTCAAGAACTCCGCCGACATCCGCATGGTGATGGACGTCCGCGACGTCCTGAATCACGATACCCGCTTCGACGAGTTCATCCTCCTCTCGGGTGACGCCGACTTCACGCCCGTGCTGCACCGCCTGCGCGCGCACGCGCGCCGCACGGTGGTGTTCGCCAACGATCACACCGCCCAGCCCTACACCGCCATCTCCGACGGCGAGGTGCGCGAGCAGGACCTGATCTCCCTCCTGCTCGAAGGCCGGATCGACACGGAAGCAAGGTCCGGCGGCCAGTTGCGCGAGCCGACGTCGGCCGATCTCGAGGTCGTCCGCAAGGCCATCGTCGCCGAGGTGGTGGGCGCCGTGCGCGCCGCCGCCCAGCCCGTCCCCCTCGAAGCGCTGGCCGACCGTGCCGTGCGCGTGCTCGGCCACGAGCGGACGGTGGGCTCCGCATGGGGCGGCGCGGGCGGCTTCCGCGATCTCCTTGCGCGCGCGCTGCCAAAGGACATCAAGCTCACCGCCGAGGCGCCCTATTTCGTCTACGAGCCGACGCGCCAGATCGCGCGCGACATCGAGACCCGCGCCGAGCCGCGGCCCGAACCGCGTCTTGAGGCCCCGGCACCGCGCGAGCGCCGTCCCGAGCCCCGCTCCGAGGTCGAGGCCCGCCCAGAACCCCGCCTAGAACCCCGCTATGAGCCGCGCTTCGAGAGCCCGCCGCCGGCACCCGCCTACGGCCGCGATGCGCGCCTCGAGCCGCCGGCCGAAGCGATGCGCCCGCAGCAGGAGGACCCGCGCCGCGCCGAGCGCGCCCCGCCGCGCTACGACGACCCGCGCTACGCGCGCGACGAGCCCTCGCCCCCGGCGCGGGGCGCCGTGCCGGCACCGTCCTTCGGGCAGTCGGGCCTCTTCGCCCCTCCGCCTGACCGCTCGCAGCTCGGCATTCCCGTGCCGCGCGGCCACGACGCGCCCGCGGGCGCCTACGGTGCGCACCATCAGACCCCGAGCACCGAGCCACCGGCGCATCAGCAGCGGCCGGCCGCCCCCCCGTCCCGCTCCGCCGATCAGGCCTCGCAGATCCAGCAGTCCATCGCCCGCATCCATGAGGCCTGCCAGGCGCCCCCGCTCTCGCCGCCCGAGTATCGCGTGCTCTTCGAGGTGATGGCCGCCGAGATCACGAGCAACAACCTCTCCGGCCAGCAGACGCTGCTCAACATCGTCGAGCGCGCCCGCGACATGGGCCTCGAGGTGCGTCGCGACGACGTGCGCTTCGTGCTCGAGGTCGTGAGCGAGACCGATCCGTGGTTCGAGCAGGGCGCGTCCGCCAATCTGTTCGCCAGCCGCTTCCGCAACTTCGTGGTCGCGCGCTGCCGCCAGCAGGGGCTCAACCTGTCGGCCGACGAGATCGACCTCATCGACGCCTGGTTCGGCGGCGCGCCGGCCTCCCAGCGCGCGGCGCAGGCCCCGGCCCAGCAGCAGGCGCCTCGCGCGCCGCAACCGCAAGGCTACGGCACGCCGGCGCCCCAGCCGGGCGATCGCTGGGCGCCGCAGGACAATCGCGGACTACCTCAGGGCGCGCAGCCCGGTCCCGAGACCGACGACGAGTTCCCCCGCATCGTCCGTTCCCGCCTGCGGGGGTAGCCCTTCCCTCTCCCCGTCCTTATAGGGAGAGGGAGAAACGAAAAAAGGCCGCCGAGCATCCGCTCCGCGGCCTTTCGCTTTTGAAGAACCCAGTCCGCGCTCAAAGCGCGATGTAGTGCCCGCCGTTGACGTCGAGGCATGCGCCCGTGATGAAGCCCGCATCATCGGAAGCAATGAACGCCACCGCGCGCGCGATCTCCTCGGCCGTGCCGAGCCGGCCGACAGGGATCAGCGGGATGATCTTGGTATCGAGGACTTCCTTGGGCACCGCCGCCACCATCTCGGTGTTGATGTAGCCGGGCGCGATGGTGTTGACCGTGATGCCTTTCGCGGCGCCCTCGAACGCCAGCGCCTTGGTGAAGCCGTGCATGCCGGCCTTCGCCGCCGAGTAGTTGGTCTGGCCCATCTGGCCCTTGCGGCCGTTGATCGACGAGATGTTGATGATGCGCCCGAAGTTGCGGCCGCGCATGCTGTCGATAACGGCCCGGCTCATGTTGAACACGGAGTCGAGGTCGACGCTGATCACCTCGCGCCACTGCTCGAGCGTCATCTTGTGCAGCATCACGTCGCGCGTGATGCCGGCGTTGTTGACCAGCACGTCGACGGGGCCGAGCGCCTTCGTGACCTCGGCGACGCCCTTGGCGCACGCATCGAAGTCGCCGACGTTCCACTTGTAGACCGGAATTCCGGTCTCGACCTGGAACTGCTGGGCAGCGGCATCGTTGCCCGCGTAGTTCGCGGCGACGCGATAGCCCTTGCTCTTGAGTGCGATCGAAATGGCGTGGCCGATGCCCCGCGTGCCTCCCGTGACGATAGCGACGCGCGTCATGAGTTAAGTCTCCCTAGAAGAAGCAGTTTCTGATTGATTGCAGCGAAACGTCAGTAGCCCTTCCAGGCTTGTCGCCGGAAGCCAGCAAAATGAAGCAGGGCATCTGGGGAGGCCGGCTTCACCGCCGGGGTAGCAGACGGCCCCTCCATTGGGGTAGGAGGGGCCGGTTTGACTAGTCGCGCTCGACGCACATGGCAACGCCCATGCCGCCGCCGATGCAGAGCGTCGCCAAGCCCTTCTTGGCGTTACGGCGCTGCATTTCGTAGAGGAGCGTCGTCAGCACGCGCGCGCCCGAAGCGCCGATCGGATGCCCGATGGCGATCGCGCCGCCGTTGACGTTGACCTTGTCGGGATCGAGCCCGAGGCCCTTGTTGACGCAGAGCGCCTGCGCCGCGAAAGCCTCGTTGGCCTCCACGAGATCGACGTCCTGAATGGTCCAGCCGGCCTTCTCCAGCGCCTTCTTGGTCGCCGGGATCGGGCCGGTGCCCATGATCGACGGATCGACGCCGGCGTTGGCCCACGAGACGATGCGCGCGAGCGGCGTGATGCCCCGCTTCTTTGCCTCGGCCGCCGTCATCAGCACCACGGCGGCGGCGCCGTCATTGATGCCCGACGCATTGGCCGCCGTGACCGAGCCTTCCTTGGGATCGAAAGCCGGACGCAGCTTCGAGATGGCATCGACGGTCACGCCGTCCTTGATGTACTCGTCCTGGTCGAAGACGACGTCGCCCTTCTTGCCCTTGATGGTGACCGGCGCGATCTCGTCCTTGAACTTGCCCGCCTTGCGCGCGGCCTCGGCCTTGTTCTGCGAGGCGACCGCGAAAGCGTCCTGCTCGCCGCGCGAGATCTGCCACTGGTGCGCCACGTTCTCGGCCGTGGTGCCCATGTGGTAGTTGTTGAAGGCGTCCCACAAGCCGTCCTTGACCATGGTGTCGACCAGCTTCACGTCGCCCATCTTGGTGCCGTCGCGCATGTGCGAGGCGTGCATCGAGCGGCTCATGCTCTCCTGGCCGCCGGCGACGACGATGGTGGCGTCCCCGGTCTGGATCTGCTGCATGCCGAGCGCGACCGCGCGCAGGCCCGAGCCGCAAATCTGATTGACGCTCCAGGCGGGTGTATCGACGGGGATGCCCGCTGCGATGGAAGCCTGCCGTGCCGGACCCTGCCCCTGGCCGGCCGTCAGGACCTGGCCGAGAATGACTTCCGACACCTCGCCGGGCTGCACGCCGGCCCGCTCGAGCGCGGCCGCAATGGCGATTTTACCAAGCTCATGCGCCGGCAGAGTGGCCAGGGAGCCATTAAACGATCCGACAGGCGTCCTGGCGGCGGCGGCGATGACGACTGTTGTGCTGTCGGCACTCATCGGGGGTTCCTCCTCGGGGGGATAGCTAGGTGCGTTTCTTTTGGTTCGTGGCAGGCGACCCGCCTTTGACATGCATCAATGCAGTGCCGACCCCAAGTGACGATAGCAGTTGCCAGCAACGGCCCGCAATTAGGTCTTTGGTTCGGAACATTGCTTGGCGGCACTGCAGTTAAGTATGGAAGCGCGTCTCGTGGCTGTGCTACGATGCCGCAGTGCAACGAGGTGGTAGTTTGATGGCGCAGCCGATGCTCAATAAATCTGACGCACAGCCCGACAAGAAAGAGGCGGTAGTCATCAAGAAGTATGCGAACCGGCGCCTCTATAACACCGAGACCAGCACCTACGTGACGCTTGAGGATCTTGCGCAGATGGTGCGCAACGACAAGGACTTCGTCGTCTACGACGCGAAGTCGGGCGACGACCTCACGCACGCCGTGCTGACGCAGATCATCGTCGAGCAGGAGAGCCGGGAAGGCGGGCAGACGCTGCTTCCCATTCCGTTCCTGCGCCAGCTGATCCGCTTCTACGACGACAACATCGGCTCCATGGTGCCGAGCTATCTGCAGTTCAGCCTCGAGAACCTGGTCCGCGAGCAGGAGAAGTTCCGCACCATGTTCGCCAGCGCCTTCGCCAATCCCGCGGCGGCGTTTGACGCCTACCAGGAGCAGGCGCGCAAGAACATGGCCATGTTCGAGCAGGCGATGGCCATGTGGACGTCCTTCGGCGGCGCCGCCAATCTTCAAAACAAGAAGGCAGAGGGCGACGCGGAGCGCAGCACTGAGGACGGCGACACGCCCAAGGGCGAGATCGACGAGCTCAAGGCCCAGCTCTCGGTCATGCAGCAGCGCATCGACCGCCTCGCCAAGGACCGCGAGTAGCAGACCGCGCTCGCAGACCGCGCTCGCAATCGAACGAAGCTCCCGCGTCAGAGGACGCCCGCGCGCGCCAGCTCCTCGGCCGGAACAGGCTCGCCGAATAGATAGCCTTGCAGATACGTGACGCCCGCCGCCTCGAGAAACGCCGCGGCCTCCTCGTCGCCGACCCACTCCGCCACCGTCTCGAGCCCCAGCGCGCCCGCCATCTCGATCATCGACTTCACCAGCGCGCGGCCCCGGCTGTCGTCCTTGAGGTTCTCGACCAGGGCACCGTCGATCTTGAGCATGTCGACGTTGAGCGACTTCAAGTGCCGGAACGAGGTGTAGCCCGCGCCGAAGTCGTCGATCGCGATCTTGCAGCCGATCTCGCGCAAGAGATCGAAGAACGCCTTGGCCGCATCGAAATCGTGGATCATCGCCGTCTCGGTCATCTCGACCGTGAGGCGATCGGCGATGTCGCGGCGGCTGTCGGTCAC
>JBFXEP010000114.1:0-8210 GCA_050179995.1 Hyphomicrobium sp. | reverse complement strand
CCCGACCAGCGGCTACTATCTGCAGGTCGCGACCGACATGGCGGGTCTCGGCGGCGACGTGCAGTACCTGCGCGTCAACGCGGAAGGGCGCGCCTACTATCCCATCACCGAGAACATCACCTTCGTCGGACGCGTCACGGGCGGCCACATCGAGGGCTGGGGCGGCGACGACGTGCGGCTGACGGACCTTTTCTTCCGCGGCGGCGAGACCATCCGCGGCTTCGACCGCGGCGGCTTCGGCCCGCGCGATCTGGCCAGCCCGGGCCAGGACGCCATCGGCGGCCAGACGTTCTGGGCTGGAACGGCCGAGGTGCGCTTCCCGCTGCCGTTCGTTCCGGACGACCTCGGACTGTCGGGCGCCGTGTTCGCCGACGCCGGCTCGCTGTTCGGAGCCAACGACCTCGCCAAGAGCCTGGATACCTGCGATTCGACCATCGCTGGCGACTGCGGCGCTGGCGAGATCGATCTCGCCGACAGCTCTTCGATCCGCTCGTCGATCGGCGCCAGCATCATGTGGAACTCGCCGGTCGGCCCGATCCGCATGGACTTCGCCAAGGCCCTCACCAAAGAGGACTTCGACGAGGAGCAGTTCTTCCGCTTCGGCGCCCAGACCAAGTTCTGAGGCTCAAGGCTCATCGCCAAGGCCCGGCAAACCCCGCTTGCCGGGCCTTGGCGTATCTGCCGCACCCGGCATCCGGCCCGCCGCGGGACGGAAAGAGCCGGGATTGTCGCCTGAGCGGCTGGACCCCGGGCGCGTCTGGTCTTAAGAGAGGGGCGCGGCCGTCCGCTGGACCGCTTTCCCCATCAACAGGCTCGAGGACCTCGGAAGCCCCGTCTCATGAATCATCCCGGATTCTTCGACATCGCCGGGCCATTCACGCTGGCTGACATCGCCGCCGCCACAAACTCCGAGGTCGCTCGTGGAGCGGACGCGGGGAGGACGCTCACCGGCGTGCGGCCGCTCTCCGAGGCCCAGGCGCAGCATCTGTCGTTCTTCGAGAACCGCAAGTATCTCCCGCAGCTGCGCGAGACCGGGGCGGGGGCGTGCCTGGTCTCGGCGCCATTCGCCGATCGCGTTCCGGCGGACACGGTGGCGCTCGTCTGCAAGGCGCCCTATCGGGCGTTCGCGCTGGCGCTGCATCTCTTCTATCCGGACGCACTGCGCAGCAAGGCCTCGCCGGGCGGCGAGAGGGAGCTCGTCTCCGCGTCGGCCGTCATCGAGGACGGGGCCGAGATCGAGCCCGGCGCTGTCATCGGGCCCGAGGCCCGCATCGGCCGGGGGAGCCGGATCGCCGCCGGTTGCGTGATCGGCTACCGCGTCTCGATCGGGCGCGACTGCACCATCGGTCCACTGACCTCGGTCGTGCACGCGCTGGTCGGCGACCGGGTTATCCTGCATGCGGGGGTGCGCATCGGGCAGGACGGCTTCGGCTTCGCGATGGGCAAGGAGGGGCACCTCAAAGTGCCGCAGATCGGCCGCGTCATCATCCAGGACGACGTGGAAATCGGGGCCAACTCCACGGTCGACCGGGGGGCGCTTAAGGATACGATCATCGGCGAGGGGACCAAAATTGATAATCTCGTTCAGATCGGGCACAACGTGGTGATCGGACGGCATTGCGTCATCGTCGGCCAGGTCGGCATCTCGGGCTCGACCGAGCTTGGCGACTTCGTGGTCATGGGCGGCCAGTCCGGCGCAGTCGGCCACATCAAGATCGGCAACGGCGCGCAGATCGCCGGGGGCTCTCACCCGAAGAACGATGTTCCCCCGGGCGCGGTGATGGCGGGCACACCGGCGCGGCCGTTCAAGCAATGGGCGCGCGAGGTGGCCGCTATCTCACGGCTCTCCCGCCGTCCGAGCGAGCGGGGCGACGACGAGCCGGAGGGGGCATGAGCGAGGCCCTCCCTCTTCAGTTGGAGCAGGACCCGGACAAGAGGAACGGAGTGTGACGGGTATGGACGACGCAACGAAGAAGCCGATAACGACGGCGGACATCGGCAGGATCCTCAAGCTCTTGCCGCACCGCTATCCGTTCCTGCTGCTCGACCGCATCTACGACATCAACGGCGACGAGTCGTGCATCGGCGTCAAGAACGTGACCTTCAACGAACCGTTCTTCCAGGGTCACTTCCCCCAGTATCCGGTGATGCCGGGGGTGCTGATCATCGAGGGCCTCGCGCAGACGGCGGGCGCGCTCTGCGTGCACAGCCTCGGCGAGGACTACAAGACCGAGCTCGTCTACTTCATGGGCATCGACAAAGCCAAGTTCCGCAAGCCCGTGCTGCCCGGCGACCAGCTTCACTACCACGTGCGCAAGATCCGCAACCGCGGCCGCGTCTGGCGCTTCTACGGGGAAGCGCGCGTCGACGGGCAGACGGTGGCCGAGGCTGAGATCAGCGCCATGCTGGCCGACACCGCAGACGCTCGTGCATTCGCGGCGAGCAAGAATGGCTAACAGCAATATCCACCCGACGGCCATCATCGAGGACGGCGCCAAGCTCGGGGACGGCGTCAGAATTGGCCCCTACTCGGTGGTGGGCGCCGATGTCGTGCTCGGGGACGGCGTCGAGCTCGCGAGCCATGTCGTGGTCGCGGGACGGACGTCGGTCGGCGCGCGCTGCCGCATTTTCCCCTTCGCCTCGATCGGGCATCAGCCGCAGGACCTCAAGTACAAGGGCGAGCCGTCGACGCTCCAGATCGGCACCGACTGCCTCATTCGCGAAGGGGTGACCATCAACCCCGGCACCGAGGGCGGGGGCATGACAACGACGATCGGCAATGCGTGCGCGTTCCTCGCCAATTCCCACGTCGGGCACGACTGCCACGTCGGCAACAACGTGATCTTCTCGAACAACGTCATGCTGGCGGGCCATTGCGACGTCGGCGACTTCGCGATCCTCGGCGGCGGGGCGGCGGTGATCCAGTTCGCCCGCGTGGGCGCGCACTCGTTCCTCGGCGGCATGAGCGGGCTCGAGCAGGATCTCATCCCCTACGGCATGGCGCTCGGCAATCGCGCGTACCTCTCGGGGCTCAATATCGTCGGCCTGCAGCGGCGCAACTTCTCGCGCACCGAGATCCACGACCTGAGGCGTGCCTACCGTCTCCTGTTCGCGCAGGAGGGCACGTTGCTCGAGCGTGTCGCGGACGTCGCGGAGGAATTCCGCGAGCATGCGATCGTGATGGAGATCGTCGCCTTCATCAAGGCCGGCGGCAGGCGCTCCATGTGCATGCCGAAGAACGGCGCCGAGGCCTAGTTTCTACACACCATGGCCGGGCTTGACCCGGCCATCCAGCGCCCCATCCCGCGAACGTCTCATGCATACCCCTGGATGGCCGCCTCAAGGACGGCCATGGAGTAGGGACAGGGGCGCTGCAGGCCAAGCGAGCGCTTCGACCGCTCGCCCTTACTGCTGGGGCTCGCCGTTGCTTGAGCCAGTGCCGTCCGAGAACTTGGTCTTGGTGGAGGAGTGCTTCGAGATGGTGTCGAAGTAGTCCTTGTCATCGCCGATGGTGAGGGTCGGCGAGCAGTTCGGCGTGCAGCTGTAGGACTGGCGATCGCCACCCTTGGTCAGATTGACGGTGCGGACCTCGTCACGCGTCACGACGATGCGCTGGTCCTGGATGATGTTGCGCTCATCGTCGAGGGCGATGATGTTCGTGATACCGAAGGTCTTGCCGGTGACGACGAGCAGGTTGCCGCCCTGAATAGCGACGTCGGCGATCGACGGATTGCCGATGATGACGCTCGCAACCGGCCGCGGCAGGCGCAGGAGCTGCGACTGGTCGTAGGCGACGACGAGATCAGAGGCCCGTGCGTTCACGACGGCGAACATCGCAGCGAGGATGATCACGGCGGCGGTGGCGACGGTTCGGATGCGGGCTGGATCGAGTTGGCGCACGGCAACAGCTCTGGTCGACACGATGGGCCACTCCTGTGGCTTGAGTTGCATCCAATCTGGCGCCGTTAAGTAAATGAAGCTCTAACGGGCGGCCCATTTTATGCGCGGGCGGAACTCAATCTCGCCTTGAACGTTCCCGATCGAGCACACCCGACGATCGGAGGTTTCCCATGGGACGCAACGCGTTGCTGGTGCTTCTTGCCGCCTTCGTCATGCTCGGCGGCGCCGTGCTCATCGCGCAGTCCGACAGGGGTGCTCCGTCGCCCGGTCCCACCGAGACGGGCTCGCGCATCGAGGCTCCCGGCACAACCGTCGAGACGGATCGCGACAAGACCCGCGTGCAAGCGCCCGGCGTGGACATCACCATACCGAGGGACAAGGACGGAGACTGACCGGCGTCTGCCTCGCGACGCAGGAAAACCCAGGGAGAGAGCCCGACGACTGTTCCCGGCTTCCGCCTCCTGCCGTATGGTTCCTGACATTGGGGTCCTTGATGAGACCGATGATTCACGCTTCGGACTTTTCCTGCGCTGCCGATTGACGCCGCGCCGGATAAGCGGCGCGACGATCGGAGCGACCAGGGTCCGAAGCGATCATGGTCTCTTTTGGTGAGACCGATGATTCACGCTTCGGACTTTTCCTGCGCTGCCGATTGACGGCGCGCCGGATAAGCGGCGCGACGATCGGAGCGACCAGGGTCCGAAGCGATCATGGAGGGGCGGCGCCGTGACCTCGCTGGAGCTATTTTCTGCATCGGGCTGGCTGGCGTGCCTGGAGGTGGCTTTCCGCCTCGTCATGGCGACCGTGCTCGGCGGCATGCTCGGGTGGGACCGCGAGGAGAAAGACCGCCCGGCGGGACTGCGCACCTACATGATGGTGGCGCTCGCCTCCGCCGTGTTCACGGTGCTGACCTTCCAGATCTACGACACCATCAGCACCAACGAGTCGAACGTGAACGCCGATCCCATCCGCATCATCGAGGCGGTAACGGCGGGCGTGGCGTTCCTCGCGGCGGGCACCATCATCCAGGGCCGCGACTCGGTGCGCGGGCTCACCACCGGGGCCGGCATGTGGATGGCCGGCGCGCTTGGCGTCGCCGCCGGGGCCGGGCACTATCTGCTGGCGATCTTCGCGTCGCTGCTCGCCTTCGCCATCCTGAGGTTCGTGAAGCAGCTGCAGGGGCGGACGTCCAAGTCGCCCACACTCATCGACGAAGCAGACGGAGACAGTGGCTAGCCGCCTCGAACTCCGCCCGCCGCGCCGCGGCGTGCGCCTCCGCCTCCTCGTCGCGCCCCCATTGCTCGCGCTGCCAGGTCTCGTCGACGTCGGCCGCGCTCCAGGCCTCATCGACCGCGAGATGGCCGCGCCACAGCGCGAGGGCGAGAAGCGCCGAACCGCTGATGGTCGTCAACACGTGCAGCGCGGCGAGGCTCATGGCATCGATGCCGGAAAGCGCGCTCAGGACGGCGCGCACGGCTTCGGGCGGCTGCTCGATCGGCATCAAACCCGCGCGCAGGACGAAGTCGGCGCCGAGCTCGCGACTGGCCCAGGCCAGCACCGGGTTCCAGGCTTCCGCCTGGCGCCGCACGAGGGCTTCGGGCGCCTCGGCGCGATAGCAGAGGAGGTCGCTCGCGGCGAAGGCTGCGATGTCGCCGGCCACCTCGTCCTTGCGGTCCGCGACGCCATCGATGGCCGAGTTGGCAAGACGCGTCAGCGGCATGGTCGCCGGGTTGACGTGCTCGCCCTGGGCCTGCCACTCGGCGGCGACGGCGGAGGCGAGCGCCTCGGTCGGAAGCGCGAGCTCGCGCTTTCCGGGTGTGCGGATGCTGCGGCCATCGAGGAGGACGGCGTAGCGGCCGTCGCGCTCCTCGACCGCGGCCGCCTTGTAGAAGCGCTTCAGGAGCGGCGCGCGCAGCGGCTCCTTGCCCAGGATCTTTTTGGGCTCGCCGCCGCCGTTCGGTGATTTTTCGCCGCTCATGCGGTGAGCCGATGGGGGAGCAGGAGACCGAGCACGCGATCAAGCTCGGCGCAATCGGCCGTGACGTGGTGAGCGCCGGCGGCGCGCAGGGCGGAGACGGGATGGTAGCCCCAGCTCACGCCGACGGCGGCCGCGCCGGCGGAGAGCGCCATCTCGATGTCGTAGGTCGTATCGCCGATCACCACCGTGTCGTGAGGCGCGGCGTCGCTCTCGCTCATGGCGGCGAGCACCATGGCCGGATGCGGCTTCGAGGGATGCGTGTCTGCCGTCTGGATGGTGTGAAAGAGCCCCGCCAGGCCCTCGCGCTCGAGCACGGCGTCGACGCCGCGGCGCGACTTGCCGGTGGCGATGCCGAGCCGGACGCCGCCGTCAGCGGCGAGCTTTTGCAGCGTGTCGCGGATGCCGTCGTAAAGCGGCTCGGCGTGATCTGCGCGCCGGCGCCGCGCCGCGAACGCCTCCTTGTAGGCTTCCGCCATGCGGTCGATGCGTTCGAGATCGCTCGCCTCCGGCACGAGGCGCGCGACGGCGATGGCGAGCGAAAGCCCGACGACCTCGAGCACGCGCTCGCGCGGGGGCGGGGCGAGGCCTTCGGCCGCGAACGCATCCGTCATCGCCGCCACGATGCCGTGCTGGCTGTCGACGAGGGTGCCGTCGCAATCGAAGACGACGAGCTTCACGGGGGCGGCGGTCATCCGTCGTCCTTGTCGAAGCGGCGCGGATCGAAGCCGAGCAGGTCCCAGGTCGTGAGCATGTGCGGCGGGAGCGGCGCCGTGACGTCGATCTTCGCCTTGCCGGCGGGATGGGGAATAATGAGGCGGCGCGCGTGGAGATGCAGCTTGGCCTCGATGTTCTCGGCCGGAAGGTCCATGCCGCCGTCGTATTTGTTGTCGCCTACAATTGGGTGGCCGATGAGCTCCATGTGGGCGCGAAGCTGGTGCTGACGTCCGGTGACCGGCTTCAGCGACACCCAGGCCGCCTTGTGCGCGGCGCGATCGACGACCGAATAGTGCGTGGTGGCATGCATGGCCTCCTTCTGCTCGCCGGGGCGCGCCTTGCGCACGCGATCGCCCTCGGGCCCGGAGGCCTTGACGAGGGCCGCCTCGACCTTGCCCTGCGGGGGCTTCGGCACGCCCTTGACGAGGGCCCAGTAGGTCTTGGCGGCGGAGCGGGTCTGGAAGATGCGCCCGAGCTTGGCGGCGGCGTCGCGGTGCTTGGCGACGAGCAGCACGCCGGTCGTGTCGCGGTCGAGGCGATGCACGAGACGCGGGCGGTCGCCGAAGCGGTCGGCCATGCCGGCGAGGATGCCGTCGATGTGGCGGCGCGTGCCGGTGCCGCCCTGCACGGCGAGGCCGAACGGCTTGTTGAGCACGAGCACGTCGTCGTCCTCGTAGAGGATGAGGCTCTCGATGAGGGCGCGGTCCGCCTTCGAGGCTCCGGGCGCGGCGGCGCGCTCGGCGGCCGGGCTGCCTTCACGCGGGGTGCGGGCGGCCTTGGGCACGCGGATGCGACCGCCGGCCTCGATGCGTGCGTTGGCCTCGACGCGCTTGCCGTTCACCCGCACCTGGCCGGACCTCAGCAATTTCTGCAGGTAGCCGTGCGTGATCTCGGGGAAGTGCACACGGAACCAGCGGTCGAGGCGCATGCCCGCCTCGCGCTCGGCCACCTCGATCGTCTCGACGCGCTCGCTTGCGCGGTCAGTCATCGTCTGCCCTTGGAGCCTGAGTATTTCGTCAGGGTCTACTTGAGGCTCCAAGATGGCCGGGTCAAGCCCGCCAGCGGCCCTGAGGCTCAGCTTGGGCGCGGGCCGTCGCGCAGCGGGCCGCCGACGATCCAGCCGATGGTCCAGCCGACGACAAGCCCGAACAGGTTGACGAGCATGTAGACCAGCTGGTTGACGTTCTCGGCCTCGTCGGAGCTGTCATACTTGAACTGCAGCGCCGCCCAGTCGGCCACGGGGCCACTCAGGAAGTACATGGCGAGCCCGGCCCCCACGATGGCGAAGAAGATGGCAACGACGTAGCGCATTTCGACCCTCCGGCGAGCCCCCAGCTCGACTATTTCACTTCCCAGAACCAGATCTCGCCGGCGCCCGCATAGTTCGAGTAGTAGCCGAGCCACGAGAACCACTCCATCAGCCACTTGGCCGACGAGCGGTAGCCGTTCCAGACGTCGATGTGGTCGCCGGTCGGGCGCTCGCCATCGGACGTGCGGCGCCAGTAGTCCTGGATGTAGATGATGCCGGTGCGGCCGAAGATCTTGGGATAGAACTCGGCGGCGTCGGCGCCCACGAATTTCTCGGTCGGCCCGATGCCGGCGATGCTGGCGCGGGCGA
>JBFXEP010000113.1:0-8228 GCA_050179995.1 Hyphomicrobium sp. | reverse complement strand
CGGAGCAAGCGTTGCGCGCGGTGCTGGGGAAGAGTACCGGCTTGTTGGGTCCCCGAGGGAACTGCGGACCTCACCTTGCGCCTGCACGGTGGAGGTTCCGGGACGAGGGTCAGCGCGGGAGCACCGATGCCGAGATTGAGCCTGCCGCTCAGCTTGCTGAAGACGCGCTACGACGTCGTCGTCGTGGGCTCGGGCTATGGCGGGGGCGTGACCGCGTCACGGCTTTCGCGCGCGGGCAAGCGCGTCGCCGTGCTCGAGCGCGGACGCGAGATCGAGACCGGCGCCTTCCCGCAGAAGTTCGGCGAGCTCAAGGGCGAGTTCCAGGTGACGGGCAAGAGCCTCCGCACCGGCTCCGAGCAGGCCATCTATGACGTTCGCCTGGGCAAGGACATGCACGTGCTCGTCGCGTGCGGGCTCGGCGGCGGATCGCTCGTCAATGCGGGCGTCTCGCTCGTTCCGGACCGGCGCGTGTTCACCGACGAGGCATGGCCCGGGCAGGTGGCACAGGACGGCACGCTCGAGGAAGGCTACCGGCGCGCCGAGCAATGGCTCCGGCCGGCCTCCGACCCGCGCGCCCGGGAAATGAACAAGTACGGCGTGCTCGAGCGGGCGAGCGAGGGGATCGGCGGCACACTGGTCGCGCCGCGCCTCGCGGTCAGCTACGAGGACACCGTCAATCCGGCGGGCGTGGCGCAGAAGGCCTGCACGCGCTGCGGCGACTGCTGCGCGGGCTGCAACGTCGGCGCCAAGAACACGGTGGCGATGACCTATCTGCCGGACGCCGTGCGCCACGGCGCGGAGCTGTTCACGGGGCTCAAGGTCGACACGGTCGGCAAGGGCGGGGACGGGACGTGGCGTGTGCGCGCTCGCGCCATCGGGCCGGAGCGCGGGGATGCGAGCGAATTCGAGATCGAGGCGGCCGTGGTGGTGCTGGCCGCGGGCACGCTCGGCTCGACCGAGATCCTGCTGCGCTCGCGGGAGGCGGGCCTCGCACTCTCCGACCGACTCGGAGCGCGCTTCTCCGCCAACGGCGACATCATCGCCTTCGGCTATGGCGCCAAGCCGGTCGTCAATGCCATCGGCGTCGGGCATCCGGCGAAGGTGGAGGGGATCGAGGTGGGCGCGGCCGTCTCAGGCCAGCTCGAGTTCCGCGATGCGGATGCCCTCGCCAACGAGCTCAATGTGCAGGAAGGGGCGCTGCCGTCGGCCTTCGCCTCCGTGCTGCCGGTGATGTTCATTCCCAACGGGCGGCTGCTCGGCGCGCTCTCGAGCCTCGTCAACGGCGTCTACAAGGGACCGTTCGCGCACCTGCAGACGTTTTTCGCGGTCTCGCACGACAGTGCGTCGGGCCGCTTCTCGCTCGAGGACGACCAGCTCGCGCTGGCGTGGGAGAACGCCAAGGACGAGCCGGTGTACGCCCGGCTCGATGCGATCCTGTCGCGCCTCGTCGCGGCGAGCGGCGGCACGTACGTCAAGAACCCGCTGGCGGGCACCGTCATGGGGCACCAGCCGGCGACCGCGCATCCGCTCGGGGGCTGCGGCATGGGCCGCGACCGCCACGACGGCGTGGTCGACCACAAGTGCCGCGTGTTCTCCGGCGCGCCGGGCGCCGGCGACACGGACGTGCACGAGGGGCTCTACGTCATCGATGGCGCGGTGATCCCGCGCTCACTCGGCGTCAATCCGCTGCTCACCATCGCCGCGCTTTCCGAGCGCGCCATGCTGCATTTTGCAGCGGACCGGGGCTTGCGCTACACAACGGCACCCGTTTCGCCCGCCGAAGCGGCGTGAGTGCATTGTGGGTCATCCCGGCCAAGCGACGGCGCCGAGCGGCGTCGCGCAGAGCCGGGACCCAGGGCGGCAATATCGGCGGTCACAACTTTGGCCCCTGGGTCCCGGATAAGGCTCCGGCTTGCGCCTTCGCATTTCCGGGATGACAGTTTTTGCACGAGTTCACACCGAGTTCGCCAAGCCATGCGCATCGAATACCATCGCACGCTGATCGCCGACCGTGTGCGCAACCAGGCGCTCCATGACGCACTGCGCCGCGTCATAACGCCGGGTGCGACGACGGTGGCGGACATCGGTGCCGGGACGGGACTGATCGGCCTCATGGCGGCCAAGCTCGGCGCGCGCGAGGTGATCCTCTACGAGGCGGCCGAGGTGGTGGCGGTGGCCGAGGAGACGATCCGCGCCAACGGCGCGACGGTGTGCGAGGTCATTCCGTGCCACTCGGCCGAGATGGAGGACCCGCCGCGCGTCGATGTCGTGGTGTCGGAAACGCTCGGCAACTACGCGCTCGAGGAGAACATCATCGACACGCTCGCCGACGCGCGGCTGCGCCACTTGAAGGACGGCGGCGTCATCATTCCGGCGCGCGTCCATCAGTTCGTGGTGCCGGTGATCTCCGACGGCTTTTATCGCGAGCTCATGGTGTGGGACGGCGTGGGCTTCGACCTCGATCTTTCGGCGGCTCGCACGTTGAGCCTCAACAATGTCTATGTGCGGAGCTTCGCGGCGGACGATCTCCTGGACGGGGGCAAGGCGGCGAAAGAGTGGGACACGGTCACGCTCGGCTCGGACGCCAACAGCGCGCGCGAGGGCGAGGTGTCGTGGACGCTCGCCGCTCCGCACAGAATCTACGGCTTCGCCTACTGGTGGCAGGCCGAGCTCGTCCCCGGCGTCACGCTCTCGACGGCGCCCGACGCGCCGCGCACGCACTGGGAGCAGCTCTATTTTCCGCTCGAGAC
Organism: Hyphomicrobium sp.; assembly: GCA_050179995.1. Taxonomy (GTDB): domain Bacteria; phylum Pseudomonadota; class Alphaproteobacteria; order Rhizobiales; family Hyphomicrobiaceae; genus Hyphomicrobium_C. Next base: position 5,478 of record JBFXEP010000113.1, on the reverse strand, counting down.
GCCGATGGTGCTCGAAGCCAGCGAAAGCGTGCTCGTCACGCTCTCCTCGCGCTCGTCGGAGGAGGCGGGAACGCATCTCGCCTGGTCCGCCGTGCACTTCGACCGCGACGGCGCGTCGAAGGCGCGCCAGTCCCTGGACCTCGACAAGGGGTGGATTCCGTAGACTCCCCTCTCCCCGCACGCGGGGAGAGGGAGAGTTCAACGCCCATCTTCCCGTCATTCTGGCCGAGCGGAGCGAAGCAACGCGCTGAGCCGGAACCCAGCGCAAGACTCCTATCGCGAAAGATTCGTTTGCGCCTTCGGCGATTTTCCGCTGGGTTCCGGGTCTCGCTCGCGTGCGCTCACTTCGCCCGGAATGACGGTGTGTGTGTTTCCCCCTCTCCCCGCAGGCGGGGAGAGGGGGAATATCAGGCGCTGCCGGCGGCGCTTGGCGTGGGGCCGGTGTCGTTGGCGGCGGCGAAGGTGAAGGCCACGGACGCGGGGTCGTAGCCGCCGATGCTCGCGGCGATGGGCCGGCGCGTGGCGATGGGGCGGGTCAGGATCAGCTCGGCGCGCGGATCGAACAAGCGCACGAACTGAGTGATGCGCGGCGCGATCTCGGTGCGGAAGCGCGAGCCGTTGAAAATGCCGTAGTGCCCCACCTCGGGGCACTCGATGTGGAGCTTGCGCTCGGGCGCGAGCCCGGTGCAGAGATCCTGCGCGGCGCGGCACTGGCCGAGCCCCGTGATGTCGTCCTTCTCGCCCTCGATGGTCATCAGCGCCGCGCGGCGGATGCGGCCCGGGTCGACGCGCCGGCCACCGTGCATCATCTCGCCCCTGGGCAGGGCGTGGCGCACGAACACCCGATCGATGGTCTCGAGGTAGAACTCGGCGGTCATGTCCATGACCGCGAGATACTCGTCGTAGAAGGCGCGATGCTTCTCGGCCGAGTCGCCGTCGCCGCGCACGAGGTGGCGGAACAGGTCCTTGTGGGCGTTGGCATGGCGATCGAGGTTCATGGACATGAAGCCCGAGAGCTGCAGGAAGCCCGGGTAGACCTCGCGTCCGAGACCGGGATACGGCCAGGGGACGCTGGTGATGACGTGGCGGGCGAACCAGTCGGTGCCGCGCGTGGTGGCGACGTCGTTGACGGCGGTCGGGCTCACGCGGGTGTCGATCGGCCCGCCGGCGAGGATCATGCTCAGGGGCGCGTTGGGATCGCCCTCCTCCTCCATGAGGGAGACGGCGGCGAGCACCGGCACGGCGGACTGGCAGACGGCGAACACGTGCGCGTCGCCGCGCAGCGCCCCGAGCATGCCGCGCACGTACGCGATGTAGTCGTCGAGGCCGAAGCGGCCGTCGCTCACCGGCACCGCGCGCGCATCCTGCCAATCGGTGATGTAAACCTCGTGGTGCGGAAGCAGGGTCTCGACCGTGCCGCGCAGGAGCGTCGCGAAGTGGCCCGACATGGGCGCGACGAGCAGGATGCGGGGATCGGCAGCGCGCTGCGCCGCCGGCATGTCACGCCGGAAATGGACGAGACGGCAAAAAGGGCGCTCCCAAACGACCTCCTCTCCGACCGCGACCGAGCGGCTTCCGATGCGCGTCGTGGCGATGCCGAAGTCCGGCTTGCCGTAGCGGCGCGTCGTGCGCTCGAACACCTCGCAGGCGGCGGAGGCGTGGCGTCCGACGGGTGTGCGCGAGAGCGGATTGAAGGGATTGTCGAGCGCGTAGCGCATGGACTGCGCCAGAGCACGGGCGGGCTTCAGCGCCGCATGGCTCATCTCGTACCAATGATAAAGCACGATCGTCGCTCCCGGTCTCGTGCAGCCGACGGATCGGCCGCTGCCTCGGTCTGCCGTGATAACGCGCGGGCCGGTGTTTGCGTACGAACGGGAGCGCGGCCAAAAGCCGCCGAAACGCGTATTGTCGGCTTTTTCATGCACCCCCGTGGCCAGAATGCACTGATTCGCTGCAGATGCTAACTCGCACCGGCGGACGACGGAGCGCCGATGGCCTTGGCGATGGCGTCGGCGAGCGCGTTGGCGTCGACGCTGTGCGGGAAGTGCCGCGCGTAGGCGCCGTCCTTGTCCATGAGGTACATGAACGAGCTGTGGTCGACGTTGTACTCGGCCGGGTTGTCCGGGTCCGGCACTTTCGTGGCGTAGACGCGATAGGCCTTGGTGACGGCGGCGATCTCCTCGGGCGAACCCGAGAGGCCGACGATGCGCTTGTCGAAGCTCGCCGCGTACTTGCCGAGGAGCTCGGGTGTGTCGCGCTCGGGATCGACGGTGATGAACACGACGCCGACGCCGTTCGTCTTGTCGCCGAGTCTCGCAAGCGCGGCGGCGATCACCTGCAGGCCGGCGGGACAAACGTCGGGGCAGTTGGTGAAGCCGAAATAGACCAGCAGCGGCTTGCCGGCGAAGTCCTTCTCCGTGACGCGCCGGCCGGCGCCGTCGACGAGGCTGAACGGACCGCCGATCAGCGCCTTGCCGGTCGATTGCGTGGGGGCCGTCGCGGGAAGCGCGAGTAGGAGCAGCGCGCTCGCGATGCCCGCCGCGAGGCCGAGCAGCAGCGCCACCAGCAGCGGCCTCTTCGCGGCGACCGCGGACGGCGGATTGGCAGGTGTCTTCGGATTCGTCGTCATGGCCTCTCGCCTGCTTGGTCATGCTTGGTTCGGGCGCGGGGCCTCTCCGGCCAGCCGCACCCCGCCCCCTATCTGGATCAAGCAACGCCTGCTTGCAAGCTGTGCTAATGTTGCTCGGTCGGTTCCCCGTCGAGACCGGAGAGCAGCATCACCATGGCAGGCCGCCTGGCAAAAGCCTTCGAATCCAAGCTCAGCTTCAGCGGCGACAGCCAGCTCAGGCTGCAGACGATCGTGCGGCTGAGATGGGTCGGCGTGATCGGGCAGATTTTCGTTCTCTCTCTCGTCTACTTCTGGTTTCGCTTCGACCTGCCGATCGGACCGTGCCTCACGATCATCGCCGTGTCGGCGTGGGTCAACGTGTTCCTCGCCATCTACTATCCGGCGCGGCACCGCATCTCCGTCGCCTTCGCGACCGCGCTCCTCTCCTACGACATCATCCAGCTCGCCTCGCTCCTCTATCTCACGGGCGGGATCGACAACCCGTTCACGATGCTGATCCTGGCACCCGTCACGGTGTCAGCCGCGACCTTGCCGCTCGCCTACACGATCGGGCTCGGACTGCTTGCGCTCGCGTGCACGGCGCTGCTCGCGTTCTTCGCCATGCCGCTGCCGTGGTACGTCGATCCGCCGCTGGCGCTGCCGTTCCTCTACAAGATCGGCATCCTGTCGGCGGTCGCCGCCTCGATGCCGTTTCTCGCGCTCTACGTCTGGCGCCTCATGCAGGAGGGCCGCGAGATGTCGACGGCGCTTGCCGCGACCGAGGTGATCCTCGCGCGCGAGCAGAAACTGCACGCGCTCGACGGACTCGCCGCCGCAGCAGCACACGAGCTCGGAACGCCGCTCTCCACCATCACGCTGGTCACCAACGAGCTTGCGCGCCAGCTGGCGGCGGACGACCCGAACCGCGACGACATCCTGCTGCTACGCAGCCAGGCGCAGCGCTGCCGCGAGATCCTGCAGAAGCTGACAAGCCGTCCGCCGGACGAGGATCCCCTGCACGCGAGCCTCACCGTCAAAGAGATGATGCACGACGCGGCGGCGCCCTATCTCGACGCGCGCGCCTCGATCGGGATCCGCGCCGCGCCCGCTGCTTCGGCGACGGGGGCCGACGCGCGCCAGCCGACCGGGTTCCGCCGGCCCGGCGTCATCTATGGCCTCGGCAACATCATCGAGAACGCGGCGGACTATGCGGAGCGCCGCGTCGAGGTCAGTGCCGAATGGGACGGGCAAGCGGTCGTGGTCACGGTCGCCGACGACGGGCCGGGCTTCAAGCCGGAGGTGATCGACAGCGTCGGCGAGCCGTACGTCACCACGCGAACGGCGGGGCGCAAGGAACGCAAGAGCGGCGGCAAGGTGTCGGGGCTCGGGCTCGGCTTCTTCATCGCAAAGACCTTGCTCGAGCGCTCGGGGGCACGCCTCCAGCTCGGCAACCGCGAAGCGCCCGCGCACGGCGCCATCGTGCGCATCGTCTGGCCGAGGAGCGCCTTCGAGGCCAAGGTTTCGGCGGAGGAGAGCGAGCTTCCGCGGCCGTCCCGGCGGCTCGGGCCACCCAGCCCGGGCGACCCGATTTCTGATGCAATTTAAAGGCTCTAGGCCGGCCGCCGCGACGCTGCCGCCAAGCAAAACGGCCTACAGCGGCGAGCATTCACCTTAATCCCCGCCGCGTTCCCCCTTATTCATCATGCCAATTCTTGCATCTCTCCTTTGCGATCCGGCCTCGTCTAATATAAATCCCATGAATCGGGAGGTACGACGCGGTGACTGAAGATCTATCGTTCCAAAAAGACGAGCTGCCCGAGGATCGCTCCCTCATCATTGTCGACGACGACCGTCCGTTCCTGCAGCGGCTGGCACGGGCCATGGAGCTGCGCGGGTTCGAGGTGCGCAGCGCCCATTCGATCGCGGAAGGCATCGAGCTGATCAAGGCGCAGGCACCTGCCTTCGCGGTGGTCGACATGCGGCTCGAGGACGGCAACGGGCTCGACGTGATCGCCGAGCTCACCCGGGCGCGCCCGGATTCGCGCGTCATCGTGCTCACGGGCTACGGCAACATCGCCACCGCCGTCTCGGCGGTGAAGCTCGGCGCCGTCGACTACCTCGCCAAGCCCGCCGACGCGGACGACGTCACCGATGCGCTGCTCGCCCCGCACAACGCCAAGGCCGCGCCGCCGGAGAACCCGATGTCGGCCGACCGCGTGCGTTGGGAGCACATCCAGCGCGTCTACGAGCTTTGCAACCGCAATGTCTCCGAGACGGCGCGGCGCCTCAACATGCACCGGCGCACACTGCAGCGCATCCTCGCCAAGCGGGCACCGAAGTAGCCTGAGTGCCCCCTCACCCTGACCCTCTCCCCAAGGGGAGAGGGAATAGTGGCTTCCCATCGGCTCGCACATCCCAACCTCTCCCCGTCCATGCGGAGCATGGCTTCGTCATGACGGGAGAGGCCGGAAGCAATCGCAGATTGCTTCCGGGTGAGGGGGCGGACAACTATGCATCCCCGACGCCGAGGCCGACGGAGGCCGGGAGCGTGGGGTCGAGCAGGATCGAGAGGCGGGACGACGAGGCGCGGGCGATGCGCAGCGTCATGGCCTTGCGCCGGGGCGCCGGCAAGCGGAGCTCGGGCGCCGCCCGCACGATCTCGCCGCCGTAGCGGTCGGCGATCATGAGACCGGCCTCCTCGGGCAGAATCTCGCGCGGAAAGTCCGGACCTACAGCGAAGAACAGGCGATCGCAGAACTCCCTGTATTCGGGCCATTTCTGGTCGCTGCGGAAGTCCTCGAGGCAGGATTTGATCTCGACGATCCAGAGCCCGCCGTCGGGGGCGAGGCCGACCACGTCGGCGCGCCGGC
>JBFXEP010000112.1:0-8331 GCA_050179995.1 Hyphomicrobium sp. | reverse complement strand
TGCAGATCCTGCAGCTCGACCAGGAGCTCAAGACGGAGGTCGGCAAGGATCTGCGCGACCAGCAGGCGCAGGAGGCCGAGCTTACCGAGAAGCGCGTGGCGGCCGAGGACCAGTTGAAGCGCATCGACATCCGCTCGCCGCAGAACGGCACGGTGCACCAGCTCGCCGTGCATACGGTCGGCGGCGTGATCACGCCCAGCGAGCAGATCATGCTCATCGTGCCCGACGCGGACCGCCTCGTCATCGACGCCAAGGTGGCACCGCAGGACATCGACCAGGTGCGCGCCGGACAGCTCGGCCACGTGCGCTTCCCGGCATTCAATCAGCGGACGACGCCGGACGTCACGGCGGAGGTTGTCCGCGTCTCGGCCGACCTCATGATGGAGCCCGCGCACGGCGGGGAGGCGGCGGCCGGCGACGGAGCGCCCTACTACAGCGTACGGCTTTCGCTCACGGACGCGGCGCAGAAGAAGCTTGCCGGGTTCAGGCTGGTGCCCGGCATGCCGGCGGAGGTGCATATCACCACCGGCGAGCGCACCGCGCTCACCTATTTCACCAAGCCGCTCACCGATCAGTTCTCGCGCGCCTTCCGCGAGCGGTAGGGTTCCTTCGCTTGCGCTTGTGACAAGTCCCTCACCTGCCCTCCGGGCATCCTCTCCCGTCCCGGGAGAGGAAAGTGAAGACCTTCTCCCGGGACGGGGGAAGGTGCCGCGTCGAGCCGGAGGCTCGCCTTCGGCGAGACGGGGCGGATGAGGGACTTCGTGCGCTGCAGCGTCAGGTGTCCGAGCGGCAAGTCCCTCACCTGGCCTTCGGCCATCCTCTCCCGTCCCGGGAGAGGAAAGGGCCGGAAAAGGCCGCGCAGAGGGCGCGGCCTTTGTTTGTTCGGCGGGGCGATGCGATCAGGCGGCGTCGGCCATGCGGCGCAGCGTCAGGGGATCGACGATCCTGAGGCCGCCCGACGTCTCGCGCACGGCGCCGTGCTGCTTCAGCGCGACCAGCGCGGCACCGAGCTTGTCGATGCTCATGTCCAGCTTGTCGGCCACGAAGCCGGCGGTGATCTCGTCCGGGATCAGCTCCGGGTCGCGGCCCTCGGGCACGCTCATCTGCGAGAGCGCGAGGAGGAAGTTGGCGACCTTGGCTGCGGCCGGCACGTGGTTCGCGGAGATGGCCCGGTCGCGCAGGTGGTCGAACTCGCGCTCGACCGCCGCTGAGAGACGGAAGGCCAGACGGGAGTCCCGCTCAAGGGCGGCCGAGAAGGCGGGCTCCGACACCAGGCTCACGACGGTATCGACCATCGCCTGGGCGGTGCTCACGTGCTCCCTCAGGTGGCCGAGGCCGACGATGTCGCCCGGGAAGGCGAACTCGATCACGTCGTGGCGGCCGTCGGCCCACAGCATGTAGTGGCAGATGGCGCCGCGCTCGACGCGATAGAGCGTACGCTCGTCGCCGGCCTGGAAGAGAATCTCGCCGGTATCTACGGTCTGGATCACGGTGCCGGCGTCGAGCGTGGCGGGAGACGGTGTCCCGGCGGCTTCGCTCACGTGCTCGACAGTTTCGGGCCGACATACGGTCGACATAACGCATTACTCCAAGATGGTGTGGCGGATGTAGTTTTCGCTGCCGCCACAATCAAGTCATATTTGGCTTTCCTACCAACAAGTAAGGCTGGTTTGCTCAAGGTAAAACTTTGGTCAAGCCAGTCTGTTCCGCAGGGAACTACGATAACTCTTTGTTCTTGGTTTTATCAGTACGGGGAACATATCTCCGTCGCAACCTGCCTTTTGGTCTTAAACGCGACAAGTTGTGGGCAATTCACGACGGTGCCGTCTAAGCCGCACCCCGTAAGTCCCGCTTTTTCGTCGCAGGCGTCCCCCTCGCCTCGAAGTTTGCGGTCACCTTGCCGACCATTTGCTCGATTGGCGGCAGGTCCGCGGCATGGCAACCTCGGGAAAGGAGTCGGCGGATAAGGGGTCGCGGTCATGCCATCACAGCGCCGGTCGGGTCGCCCAGCAGCACCCATAGCCCTTCTCACTGCCGTCGGGCTCGCGCTCGCGCTGCAAGCCTGCGGCGAGGCGCCGGCGCCGGCGCCGGAAATCCGGCCGGTGAAAACCACGGTCGTCGAGCCCAAGCCGATCGACGATGATCGCAAGGCTGTGGGCGAAATCCGGCCCCGACAGGAGAGCGACATCGGCTTCCAGGTGGGCGGCAAGCTCATCTCGCGGGCGGTGGATGTCGGCAACTCGGTCAAGACGGGCGATCTCATTGCGCGGCTCGACGAGCAGGACTTCCAGAACAAGCTTCGCTCCGCGCAGTCGGACGTCGCCTCGGCCGAGGCGGTGCTGACCGAAGCGCAGGCGACCGAGACGCGCCAGCAGGAGCTGCTCGCCAAGGGCGTGACGCCGGTCGCCAACTACGACGCGGCGGTGAAGAACCGGCGCTCGGCCGATGCGCAGCTCGAAGCCTCCAAGGCGGCGCTCGACCTCGCCCAGGACCAGCTCGGCTACACGCAGCTGAAAGCCGACTTCGACGGCATCGTGACGGCGGTCGCCGCCGAGCCCGGACAGGTGGTCGCCGCCGGGCAGACCATCATCAAGCTCGCCAAGCCGGATCAGATCGACGCGGTGTTCAACGTGGCGGAATCCGCCTTCCGCGACCGGCAGGCCGGCGAAAAACCGGCTGTGGTGGTCAACCTGCTGAGCAGCCCGGGCATCGTGGCCGACGGCGTGGTGCGCGAGGTGTCGCCGGTCGCCGATCCCACGACACGCACCTATCAGGTCAAGGTCTCGCTCGAGAACCCGCCGGTGGCGATGCGGTTCGGGGCCAGCGTGCAGGGCCGCCTCAAGGCGATGACGGCGCCGGTGATCGTGCTGCCGGGGAGCGCGCTCTTCGATGAGGGCGGCAAGCCCGCGGTGTGGCTCTTCGATGCGGCGTCGTCGACGGTCAAGCTCACGCCGGTCGAGGTGTCGCGCTTCGAGACCGACAAGGTCGTGATCAGCTCCGGGCTGTCCAAGGGCGACGTCGTGGTGACGGCGGGCGTCAACCGGCTTCGCGAAGGCCAGCACGTGCGGCTCGCGGAAGGTGCCGGCTCATGAGCAGCGGCCACACGGGCGGCGGCAGCGGGGATGGCTTCAACCTCTCCGACTGGGCGCTGCGCCACAAGAGCCTCGTCGTGTATTTCATGCTGATCTCGGCGCTGGCCGGCATCTACGCCTACCAGAAGCTCGGGCGCGAGGAGGATCCGCCCTTCACCATCAAGACCATGGTCATCAAGACGCTGTGGCCCGGGGCGACGACCACCGAGACCTTGATGCAGGTGACCGACCGCATCGAGAAGAAGCTCGAGGAGCTGCCCTATCTCGACTACGTGAAGAGCTACACCAAGCCCGGCGACTCGCTGGTCTACGTCATGCTGCTCGACAGCACGCCGGCGCATCTCGTGCCCGACCTCTGGTATCAGGTGCGCAAGAAGGTCGCCGACGTCCGCGCGACGCTGCCCGAGGGCATCCAAGGGCCGTTCTTCAACGACGAGTTCGGCGATACCTACAGCATCATCTATGCCTTCACCTCCGACGGTTTCTCGCCGCGCGAGGTGCGCGACGAGCTCGAGATCGTGCGCGCGGAGCTCCTGCGCGTGCCCGATGTGGCCAAGGTGGATTTCATCGGCACGCAGGACGAGAAGATCTATCTCGAGTTCTCGACGCAGCAGATGGCGTCGCTCGGCATCGACGCCTCGACACTGATGGACAGCCTCGAGGCGCAGAACGCCATCGTGCCCTCCGGCACGCTCGACTCCGGTGACGAGCGCATCTCGGTCAGGGTGTCGGGCAGCTTCGATTCCGAGGAGAGCCTGAAGTCGATCAACTTCAAGTCCGGAAACCGCTTCTATCGGCTGAGCGACATCGCGACCGTGCGGCGCGGCTATGTGGACCCGCCGCAGCCCATGTTCCGCTACAACGGCGAGCCCGCGATCGGGCTTGCCATCTCCATGTCGCAGGGCGGCGACGTGCTGGCGCTCGGCGAGCACATCGATCACAAGATGGCGGAGATCACCGGCAACCTGCCCGTCGGCCTCGAACCGCACCGGGTCTCGAACCAGCCGCACGTGGTCGAGGAGCAGGTCGGCGAGTTCACGAAGACGCTGTGGGAGGCCATCGCCATCGTGCTCGGCGTGAGCTTCCTGGCGCTCGGCTGGCGGCCCGGCGTCGTGGTGGCGGTGGCCATCCCGCTGGTGCTCGCCATCACCTTCGCGGCCATGATGTACTTCGGCATCTCGCTGCAGCGCATCTCGCTCGGCGCGCTCATCATCGCGCTGGGGCTGCTCGTCGACGACGCCATGATCGCCGTCGAGATGATGATCTCGAAGCTCGAGGAGGGCGCGGACAAGATCTCGGCGGCGACCTATGCCTACACGTCGACGGCGTTTCCGATGCTGACGGGCACGCTGGTCACGATCGCGGGTTTCGTGCCGGTGGGCTTCGCGCAGAGCGGCGCCGGCGAATACTGCTTCACGCTGTTCGCCGTGGTCGGCATCGCGCTCATCGTGTCGTGGGTGGTGGCGGTGCTGTTCACGCCGCTGACGGGTGTCTTCATCCTGCCGGACAAGATCGAGGGGAAGCACGGGCACGGCGGGCCGTCGGTGTTCTCGCGCGTGCTCGACAAGGCGCTCAGGGCCAAGTGGCTGGTGATCGCGGGGACGGTCGCGGCCTTCGTGGCGGCGGTGATCGGCACGCGGTTCGTGCAGCAGCAGTTCTTTCCGGCCTCGGACCGCGCCGAGCTCCTGGTCAACGTGACGCTGCCGCAGACGGCCTCCCTCAACGCGACGCAGGACGCCGTCGGCCGCATCGAGGCCATCCTCAAGGGCGACCCGGAGATCGACTACTGGTCGTTCTACGTGGGGCAGGGGGCGGTGCGCTTCTACCTGCCGCTCGACGCGCAACTCGCCAACGCCTTCTTCGCGCAGGCGGTGGTGGTGACGAAGGGGTTCGACGTGCGGGCCGGCGTGCAGGCGCGCCTCGACAAGGCGTTCTCTGCCGGCTTCGAGAACGCGATGATCCGCGTGAGCCCGCTCGAGCTCGGGCCGCCCGTGGGCTGGCCCTTGAAGTTCCGCGTCAGCGGCGACAACTCGTCGAAGGTGCGCGACACGGCGCTGGCGTTCGCCGGGGCCATCGGCGCCAACCCCAACGTACAGAACATCAACTTCGACTGGGCCGAGATGTCGAAGGTGGTCAAGGTCGAGATCGACCAGGACCGGGCGCGCTCGGTGGGGCTCACGTCGCAGCAGATCGCGAGCAACATCAACGCGGTGCTGTCAGGCACCACCATCACGCAGGTGCGCGACGCGACGTATCTCATCGACGTCGTGGCGCGCGCGGTCGAGGGCGAGCGGGCGAACCTCGATACGCTGCGCAGCTTGAGGCTCGCAACGCCGTCGGGGTCGAGCGTGCCGCTGGCGCAGGTGGCTTCGCTCTCCTACATGCTCGAGCCGCCGCTCATCTGGCGGCGCCAGCGGCAGCCGACCGTCACGGTACAGGCCGACGTGCCGCACGGTGTGCAGCCGATGACGGTGGTCAAAGAGCTCGAGAAGGCCATCGCCGACTTCCGCGCCAAGCTGCCGCCGGGCTACGACGTGGCGATCGGCGGCACGATGGAGGACAGCGCAAAGGCGCAGGCCAGCATCTTCGCCGTGTTCCCGCTGGTGGCGCTGATCATGATCACGGTGCTCATGATCCAGCTCCGGAGCTTCCAGAAGCTCGTGATGGTGCTGTTGACGGCACCCCTGGCGCTGATCGGCGTGGTGGCGGCGCTCTTGATCTTCCGCATCCCGATGGGCTTCGTCGCCATCCTCGGCGTCATCTCGCTCGCCGGCATGGTGATCCGCAACTCGGTGATCCTGATTGAGCAGATCGACCAGCACATCGCGGCCGGCGAGACGCCGTGGGAGGCGGTGATCAGTGCCACGCAGCACCGGCTGCGGCCGATCCTGCTCACGGCGGCGGCGGCGATCCTCGGCATGATCCCCATCGCGCCGACGGTGTTCTGGGGGCCGATGGCGTTCGCCGTGATCGGCGGGCTCATGGTGGCGACGCTGCTCACGCTTGTGTTCCTGCCGGCGCTTTACGTCGCCTGGTTCCGCATCTCGCCGCCGGATAGCGCGGCGGCCGCAGCGCCCAAGGCAGCCCCGTCTGCCGACCCTGTTCCGATCGGCGCGACGTGACCTAAGTCCCTCACCTGCCCACCTCGCCGAAGGCAAGCCTTCGGCGCTATTTTACGCTGGCGAGCCTTCGGCTCGACGGGCATCCTCTCCCGTCCCGGGAGGGAAAGTAAGCTTTTCCTTCTCCCGGGACGGGAGAAGGTGCCCTGAAAGGGCGGATGAGGGACTTTGAAAGATACTAGCGGCAGACGAGGACCGGGACGGTGCTCGAGGTCAGGACGCGCGCGGTCTGGCTGCCGAGCAGAAAGCGCATGAGGCCGCGCCGGCCGTGGGAGGCCATGACGATCAGGTCGCAGCCGTGCCTCTCCGCGGTTTCGCAGATGCCCTCGGCCGGGAACTGATCGCGGACGTGATGGGTGGCGCAGGCGATGCCGAGCGCGCCGGCCTCCTTGGCGACGGCCTCGAGGATATGGGCCGCGTTGGCGGCGACGCTCTCCTCGTACTCCTTGATGGGAAAGGCGAAGGCGACCTCGCCCGGCGCGATGGCGACCCAGGGCTCGGTGACGTGGACGGCCGTCACCTTCGCGCCGAGATCCTTGGCGATGGACAGTCCCTGGGCGACGGCCTTCCTGGCGAGGTCGGAGCCGTCGGTCGCGATCAGGATGTGCTTGAACATTCGGCCTCGCTCCTCGCATCCCATGCCGGACTGGCAGCTCCTCTCCGCATTCAGCTTAACCGATATTCGGCTTGCGAGGTTCGATGAACGCGACGACAAATCGGGATGGCCGAAGGAGAAACCGCCTCATGCCTCTTTGCCGCGCGCCTTCGCGCTGGGCCTTGATCCTGCTCAAATCGGCCGTGCTGTGTCTCGGTCTTGCGACGCACGGCTGGGCGGCTTCCGACGATACCGACCTCGCGCCGGCCGAGCTCAGCGGCGCCAAGCCGGGCACGATCTTCCGCATCTGGCCGCTCGAGGGCGGCGTGCTTGCCGGCTACAAGGGATACCGCGTCCTCTACCGCTCCACGGATTTCAACGACAGGCCGGTCGCGGTCACCGGCGCGGTCATCTTCCCCTCCGCGCATTCCGACAAGCCGCGCGACGTCGTCGCCTGGGCGCATCCGACCACGGGCGTGGTCTCGAAATGCGCGCCGACCCTCATCCCCGACATCGCGGGCACGATCATGGGCATCGACGACCTCACGGACGCGGGCTATGTCATCGTCGCCACGGACTACGTCGGGCTCGGCACGAAGGATCATCATCCGTACCTGGTCGGCGCGAGCGCGGCGCGCTCGGTGCTCGATTCCGTGCGCGCGGCGCGGCAGCTCAAGGACGTGGCGGCGGGCCATCGCTTCGCGGTGTGGGGCCATTCGCAAGGCGGGCATGCGGCCCTGTTCACGGGGATCGAGGCATCGCGCTATACGCCGGAGCTCAAGCTGGTCGGCGTCGCGGCGGCCGCGCCGGCGACCAATCTCATCGAGCTGTTCAAGGCCGACAGGGACACGTCGAGCGGGCGGTCGCTCACGGCGATGACGGTGCTCTCCTGGTCGCGCGTGTTCGGCATCCCCATGCAGGAGATGGTCAAGGAGGCCTCTATCCCGCACTTCGAGGCGCTGGCCAGCGATTGCGTCGAGACGCCGAGCCAGTTCGGCAAGGAATCGCGGGACGAGAAGGCGCTCGATCGCTCGTTCCTCAAGGTCGATCCGGTGACGTTCGGGCCGGTGAAGGCGATCATGGAGCAGAACTCGCCCGGGGCGCTGCCGGCGGGAACGCCGGTGTTCATCGCGCAGGGGACGGCGGACGACCTGGTGCGCCCCGCCATCACACAGGGCTACGTGTCCACCCTCTGCCACGGCCGGGCGCGCGTGAAGATGCATGCGATGCCGGGCGTCGGGCATTTCTGGGCCGGCCGCGACGGGGCGGGCGCGGCCGTGCAATGGATCGGCCAGCGCTTCGCGGGCCAGGCGCCGCCGAGCGATTGCTGAGCGGCGCGCTCACGAGCAAAATCCGGGCTGTGCCGGTTGCTCTCGGCGTCCGGGTCGGGTAGATGAACGCAGCGCGGGCGGCTCGGCCACTCGCGCGGGGCTTTCGTTGGGGTTCCGCCTTTGTGCGGACGCGCGGGAGCGATGTTTCTCGGATCAGCTGCCGTAGCTCAGTGGTAGAGCACTCCCTTGGTAAG
>JBFXEP010000111.1:0-8365 GCA_050179995.1 Hyphomicrobium sp. | reverse complement strand
GAGGAGTTGGGACTGCGTTAAGCCGACGCCGTATCGAGCCCGGATGTCGGCGCTTCATCCGAGCCCGGAGATTCGCTGGAGTTTTTCAATCTAGGTTGAGCCACGGGCACCCCCTCACCCCAAGGGGAGAGGGAATCGAACCCTCTTTCGCCTCTCCCCTTGGGGAGAGGCCGGAAGCAATCGCAGATTGCTTCTGGGTGAGGGGGCGAAGTTTGTTTCAACCTAAGCCGGGAAATTCGCTAGTTGCCGGCCGCCGCCACGTCGGCGGCCGGCCTCACCCCGAGGATCGGCGCGATGCGGCGGATCACGTCGCCGGCCGTCGGCGCTGCATTGCGTCCCGCCAGCACCTCGCCCGCCGCGGCGTCCGTCCCCTTCGGCTCGAAGATCATGACCATGACGAGATACTTGGGCGCGTCCATCGGGAACGCGGCCAGGAACGACGCCACCACCGACTTCTCGCGATAGCCGCCGCGCCCCGGCATCTCGGCCGTGCCCGTCTTGCCCCCGACCCGGTAGCCGGGCACGTCGGCGCGCTGTCCCGTGCCAATCCGCTCGGCGACGTTGCGCCGGAGGAGGACACAGAGGCTGCGGCTCGTCTCCTCGCTGATCACTCGCGCCCCGGCATGCGGCGCGGCCGCGCGGCTCGCGAAGTAGGTCGGCGTCACCATGGTGCCGCCGTTGATGATGGCCGCCGTCGCCGCCGCGAACTGCAGCGGAGCCACCGCGAGCCCATGTCCGTACGAGATCGTGATCTGCTCGGCGCGCCCGAGCTGCGCCGGCAGCTTCGGCCGCGCGACCGGCCCCGCCTCGGTCCTGATCTCGTGCGTGAGCCCGAGCTTGTCGAGAAACGCCTTCTGCCCCTCGGCGCCCTCGGCGAGTGCCAAGAGCCCCGCGCCCACGTTCGAGGAGTGGATGAACACTTCCGACACGGTAAGCGGCCGTCCCGCCGGATGCAGGTCGCGGATAGTGAACTGTGCGGCGGTGAGCGGCTTCGTCACGTCGAGCACGGTGTCGAGCTTGGCCTTGCCGTTGTCGAGCGCCATGGCCACGGTGAGGATCTTGAACACCGAGCCGAGCTCGTAGGTGCCGCCTTGGACCTTGTCGAGGCGGGCCTGGTCGAACACCTCCGAGACGCGCGCCGGATCGACGCCCGGCAGCGACACCGAGCCGAGCATCTCGCCCGTGGCGACGTCCATGACGAGGCCCGCCGCGCCCTGCGCCTCGTAGCGCGACATCGCCGCCTTGAGCTCGTCCTCGAGCGCATGCTGCACGCCGAGGTCGAGCGTGAGCCTGACCGGCAGGCCGGCGCTCGCAGGGGCGCCGAGCGTCGGCTCCGCGCCGCCCGCGTCGTCGATGGTGCGCTCGATGCCGTTGGCGCCCTTGTTTTCGAAGTTGACCGAGCCGAGCACATGGCCCGCGAGCCGCTCGAGCGGGTAGGCGCGGCGCAGCTCCGTGCGGAACGCGAGGCCGGGCAGGCCAAGGTCGTGGATGCGCTGCGCGAGTCGGGGCGGCAGGCCGCGCCTCAGCCAGATGAAGCGGCGGTCGCGGTCGGAGAGCTGTCGGCGCAGCTCGGCCTGGTCGAGGTCGGGAAGCACGCCGCCGAGTCGCTCGGCGACCTCGTCGATGCTCTGCACCACCGAGGGATCGGCGTAGAGCGAGGGCATCTCGATGTCGGTCGCGATGAGCCGCCCGCCGCGATCGAGGATATCGGGCCGTACGTACGTGCGCGCGATCGGCTCGGTGAGCGACGCGACGATCTCCGGTCCGCTGCTGCCGGCGAGATAGGCGAGCTTGCCGGCGACGGTGGCGAACAGCGCCGTGACGCCGAGCATCACGAGCCGGGTCCTGATGCCGGCTCCCTGCCCCCTGGGTCGTCCGCGCGCCATGGCGCCGCCCATTGTCGCCCCCTCCCGAGCAACCACCCGCATGCCTCGTCGCGCCGCCCGCCCGCGGCGCCTATTCCGCGATCTGCCGGTCGCTGAGCGGGACCAGCCCCTGCGCCCGCGCCAAGGGCTCGATGCGCCCCGGCCGCGCGAGATGCGCCCGCTCGGCTTTGAGCACCGCGATGTCGGAGCGCGTCTGCTCCGCGAGCTGCTCCTGGGCCGAGACCCGCACCTCGAGCTGGCGCGTGTCGTAGCTGAGCCCGTAGAGGAGGAAGGCGCTTGAGATGGCCAGAAACGCGGCCGATACGGTGAGCGGGTGCATGGAGTGCAGGCCTCGATCAAACGCAAACCAACCCGGAATGCGTGGCGCGCCGGTTAAGGACCGTGCCACGCCGGAGCATCCGTCCGGACTCCGACGCGAAGCCGCGCCGAGCGCGCCCTCGGGTTCTCGTCCGTTTCCTTTTCGTTAGGTGTAAAGCCGCGAGTGTTAACAATTCGGAAACTTGGCGGAGACGGGGCCGCTGCTTCCGGAAGATAGCGGGACGCCCCGGCGACCTTTCCGCTCCGCTCCTGCAGGAAATGCTTGACGATGCGGTCCTCCAGCGAATGGAAGGTGACCACCAGAAGCCGTCCGCCCGGCTTGAGCAGCCGCTCGGCCGCTTGAAGCCCGCGGCGGAGCTCGCCGAGCTCGTCGTTGACGTGGATGCGCAGCGCCTGGAAGGTGCGCGTCGCGGGATGCTTGTCGTCGCCGCGTGCCCGTCCGAGCACCCGCTCAACGATGGCAGCCAGCGCTTTCGTCGTCGTAATCGGCGCGTCCGCACGCGCCTTCACGATGGCCCGCGCGATGGCGCGCGAGCGGCGCTCCTCGCCGAATTCATAGAGGATGTCGGCGAGATCCTCTTCGTCGGCCGAATTGACGACGTCGGCCGCAGACGGCCCCGCCTGCGACATGCGCATGTCGAGCGGGCCGTCGCCGAGGAATGAGAATCCGCGCGCCGGATCGTCGAGCTGCATGGAGGAGACGCCGATGTCGAGCACGACGCCGTCCGCTTGCACTACGTCCGCTTCGCGCGCCGCGAGTTCCATATCGCTGAACGTGGCAGCCACCAGCGTGAGCCGGGGGCTGAAGGTATCGACGAGCGCTTGCCCATTGGCAAAGGCCGTCGGATCGCGCTCGATGGCGATAACGCGGCAGGGTGCCGCCTCGAGAATGGCCCGGGAATAGCCGCCCGCGCCGAACGTGCCGTCAATGTAGGCTTCCCCGGCCTTGGGCTGGAGCTGCTCCAGAACCTCCGAGAGAAGCACGGGAATGTGCGCCCGCGCGTCCCGGGCGACCGGCCCCGCGCCGGTCCTCCGGGGCGTCATTCCCGTGCTCCCTCAGGTCCACCGCCCCCGCGGTGGCCGCTCCCCGCGCCGAAAAGTTTTCTGTGCTCTTGTGCTTTCTCGCGTGCGCGTGTGCGCCGCTCCTCGAAAGCGTCCGGAGCCCACATCTGAAACTTGTCGCCAAGGCCGACAAATGTGACGTGATCCTGAAGACCGGCGTGACGGCGAAGCCCTTCAGGAAGGACGATACGCCCGTCGCCATCGATGCCGAGAACCTGAACGTCGCCGTAGAGGGCGACAGAGAGTTCGTCTCGCTCGTCCGAATAGTCCGGCAGACCCGCGAGAAGCCCATCGATCTTTTTCGCAAGTCTCTCGCCGCCTGCATCAAGGGCCGGAGCATCGATCGAGGGGTAGCAATAGATTCCGCCGACGCTTCCCTGGCTATATCCGTCGCGCTCGAGCACGGCGCGGAAAGGGGCTGGGATCGAGACGCGCCCTTTGGCGTCGATCTTGTTGGTGAATGTCGAGACAAAGCGGTCCATCCCCTTATCGAGCCTCGCTCCTCAACGCCACGAGTGCTTCCGGAGACGTGGGAGCCGGGTCATGGCGGAGCCATGCAAGAAACCCAGTCCGACAAGAAGCACGACAAACAGAGACACGAACGCTCTCAAGGACTTTCCAAATCGATCGGCGATCCAACGGGACCGGCTGTGTGCCCGACCGGGGCTGGGCCGTGGCGCGTCGCTCGGGCTTCGGCCCTCTCTCGAAGCTGGCGCCACAACCACGGGCCCTTGCCCGGTGCGGTCGGGCTCATATGGGATGCCATGGTTCGATATGGGCGTCAATGGATCGTTAAGGATTCCACAGGGCTGAAATCACCAGTTTTGCGGGACGAACCGCGAACGACTATCTGTTGTCGGGAGAAGGCTGGGATCGGCCCTGGAGGCGCGCCTTGGAGATGAGCGGGTGAGGGAGCCTCGAGGCAGTCCGCGAGAGGCCCGCCGGTGGCTTCTGGGGGCGTTGCTGATCGGCGGGTTGGTGCTCGCCGCGCCGCCCCTCCATGCCGAGCCCGGGCCAGCCGTGCGAATCGCTGCACGCCAGGTTGCCGTGACGCTGCCCGGCAAAGAGCCGGTCTCGCTCTACGTCGAGGAGCAGGGGAGCGGCCCGCCCGTCCTGCTCCTGCACGGGCTCGGCGAAAGCCTCTACACATGGCACGACATCACCCCGGCGCTCTCGGCGCGCCGCCGCGTCATCGCCCTCGACCTCAAGGGCTTCGGCCGCTCCGACAAACCCGACGACGGCGCCTATTCGGCCGACGACCAGGCCGCCCTTGTCGCCCGCTTCATCGTCGATCACGACCTGAGCGACCTGATCCTCGTCGGCCATTCCTTCGGCGGCACCGTGGCGCTGCGCATCGCCCTCGCCGACGGCATCAAGGGCACTGAGCGCATCCGGCGCATCGCCGTCATCGCCGCGCCCGCGCTGCCGGCCGCGACCTCGCGCGAGCTCGATCTCGTCACGGCGCCGCTCATTCCCGATACGGTGGCCCTGGTGCTCCCGCCGGAGCAGACCGCGCGCTTCCTCCTGACCGAGGCCATGGGCGGGAAGACTCCGAGCGCGGAGATCATCAAGGGTTATGCGGCGCCCTACTATGATCCGCGCGCCACGCAGACATTCCTCGCCACAGCGAGGTCCATCGTCAACGAGCGCGACACCAAGGCGGTCGTCGAGCGCTACAAGGCCATCAAGCAGCCCGTGCTCGTCGCATGGTGCCGCAAGGACCCGTTCGTGCCGCTGCGATCCGGAAGGAAGCTCGCCCGGGCCCTGCCGCGCGCCCGCCTCGTCGTGCTCGAAGGCTGCCACCATTTGCCCCAGCACGAGATGCCGAAGCAGTTGCTCGCGGCCCTCACGAAGTTTCTCGATTGATCAGGCGGGGGTGCCATCGCCCACGACGCTGGTTTCCCACGTCAGGACCGGACTTGACCCGGCCATCAAGGGCCCGTAACTCGACCCTGGACCAGACAGGAGCTGAGGCGCGGCCCACCGCGAAGCAAGGCATGGCAGACGTACGCTGCATCTGTGCGATCGGACTGAGCGGCCAGTTGGGCCTCAAGGGCCAGCTCCCGTGGGAAGGCGACCCGCGCCCCGAGTTCAGGGCCGACGTCGAGCGATTCTTCGACATCACGCGCGGGCACGTGCTGATCGCCGGGCCGAAGACCATCGCCTCGGTGCCGGAGTTCGCCTATGCCGAGCGCACCATCCGCGCCATCCGCTCGCACGAGAAACCCGAGGACGTGCTGGCCGAGTACCAGGATCGCGTCGTGTTCGTCGGCGGCGGCCCGCCGGTGTGGGACATCTATGCGCCGCTCATCATGCACTGGGACATCACGCGCCTGCCCTACGACGGCCCCGCCGACCGCTGGTTCGATCCCAAGTGGCTCTTGACCGGCAAAGGCCGCCCGCTTTGAAAGCGAGCATGCAGTGCTTCGGTGTTTGTCTGTTATGAGCCATGAGCTGTCGTCGCGCTCGACATCATGCAGTGCGGTGCATTCGGGTAATTGCAAAGTCCCCGAGCAGTCCGACTACGCCAAATCCCGCAAGACAAACGCCTAGCCCTAAGTCATGGCCAAGGGCATCCAATGCGATTCCCATGGCGAGAGGACCGAAAATAGAGCCCAACGTGCTGCCAAAGGCCAACCGTGCGATGCCGGCCGTTAGTTCGTCTGAGGGCATCGCGTTCGCCACGGTCAATGCGGCCAATGTGTAGAAGGTACCGCAAATTGCCCCAGTCACGAGAATTGACGCGAATACAGAAGACGTACCTTGGGTGACCGGTATGATGAGCGCTACGATGATCAGTCCAGCCGAGGCGAGCCCGAACAAGTCGCCGCGCCCTCTGCGGTCGGCGAGAATGCTAAAGGGATACTGAAAGAGGGTCCCACCGAGGCTGAACAGGCTGGCGGCGAACAATGTGTTCCAGCCGCCAAACTGCCGTTCGGTGACCACGACGGGTAGGAATGCGTGTGCTGAGCCTTCTGCGGCGCCGCCAACGAAAGCCGCTAGGGTCGCGACGCGAACGGCGCTCGACCCGTGGATCGGAGAATGCTTCTCATCTTCGATGGAACGGGCGAGAGCGAAACGGGCGGCAATGGGCGGGAGCAAGGCTGCGACTGCGAGGACCGCAGCACATCCGAGGAATGGCGCGAAACCTTGCGTACCCGTGAACACGAGAATGGTCGGACCGACAGCGCCGGCGAGACCTATCAACGTCTCGTGCACACCGACGACACGGCCCAGCATGTGTGCAGGTGCTGTGGCTATCAGCCAAGCCTCCCCGCAGATCCAGCGAATTGCAGTGCCTAGGCCGAGCGCGCAGCTGATGCCGAGCCATGCCCATGTGTTGTCGATGATCGGAAACCAGAGGAAACACGCCGAGCTGAGCAGGACTCCAGCCACCATGCAAAGCGGTGACCCGAAGCGCTTCGCCAGGACGACAATCAGGCTCGTAAAGAATGCGGTCGTCACCCAAGGTGCCGCAACAATCAACCCCGACACGCTTTCGTTTACGCCACGCTCGGAGAGGGCCACGGTCATGAGCGGGCCGAAAGCGCCGTCCTGAACCGTCTGGGCAATAACCGTCGAAGCAATGATGGCCGTCAGGGCAACAAGCAACCTGAGATTCGTGGACACAGCGCTCTCCAGCCTTGCGTGCCGAGCCCGACGAACGGCTCAACGGGCACAATTGCAAGACTGGACAAGGGGTCGCCCACCCGGTGCTTTTGCACGCTGTCCACTGAGACCCTCTTAGAGCCGGACTTGGCGTCAGGCAAGAGGAAGCTGCTCACGTTGCTCTAATGCTATTCCCAAGCCGACGACCGAGGACGCGTGTCAAGGCATCCCGACGGATCAGTGCTAGCTTCAGCCTTGGTTAGAGGCGGACATTGGCTACCCTTACCCATTGGCCCACAGCCTCACGGCATAGCCCAGTGTGCGCCGCATCCTCCAAGCAAAAAAAGCCGCCCCTTCGATGAAGGAGCGGCGCTTTGCTTTGTCGTAGCGCGCGGCGATCTCAATCGTCGTCGCACTCGATCTTCTCTCGGTAGTAGCCGTGCTTCCACTTGCGCTCCACCTCGCAGCCCGGTCCATACTCGATGGGCTCGTCCGCGAAGTAGGTGCCGTAGGGAATGTAGACCTCGTAAGCCGGCACGGGTGCGCCATAGTACGCGCGATGGTCTCCGCGCCAGGTGTCGTGATGATGATAGGAATAGTCGTCGTCATCGTCGTACCAGCCGCCCCCGGCCGTCGCCGGCAGAGCCGAGGCCGCGAGCAACGCCAGACCAGCCGCCAAGATTCGTTTCATGTTGACATGCTCCTCGGTAGCTCAGAAGTCGCGCGCCAATAAGAGCACAGCCATCTGAGGACCGAAAGCTTCGCCTGTCAAACGGCCGGCAGCCTTATGGTGCACACGGCGTTGTCGGGGCCCCCGCCCACGCTAGAGTGCTTCCGGAAAAGCATGTCCTCGGACTTGATCCGGGGATGGGAACCGGTCATGGCGAAGCCATGCGAGCAACCAAGTCCGATAAGAAGCACGACAAGACAAAGACGTGGAGGCTTTCCGCGATTCTATGAAAAGCGGAAAGCCTCTAGTCGCGCGGGCCGCGGCACTTGATGCGCTCGTAGTAGTCGCCGTCCTTCTCCCATTCGCGCTCGATCGTGCACGGACCCTCGCGGAACTCTTCCTTCACGTCGCGGCCGAGAGGCCCGTAGTGGGCGGCGATGCGCTCATAGAGGCTCGGGCCCGGACGCTCGGGCACCGGCCCGTCCTTGAAGCTCTCGTGATCGGCAAAGGCCGGAGCCGCGCCGAGCGTGAGGAGAAGAGCCAGGGGCAGGATTGCTTTCATGAGATTTGTCCTTCTCGTGGTGGCATGACGAGGGAGTAACGCGTGCCGCCGCGGATGGTTGAGAGGCGGCCGCGAATTTGTGAAATCGTAAGGTGCCGCAAGACTATGGCGACACTGCATCTCACGCGAGATGAGGCAATCTGCACCATTAAGAAGAGTTGCCAGCCGGCCTGTAAGCCGGGTTCTGTCGGGAACGGCCATTCATCTGGGACGCCCATTGCTGGGCGCCTCGAGCAACCAACCCGGGTGGCGAGCGTG
>JBFXEP010000110.1:0-8375 GCA_050179995.1 Hyphomicrobium sp. | reverse complement strand
AGGCTGACGGCGAGGGTGAGGCGCCGGCACGCACCAGCGCCGAGATCGTCAGCCTCGACCAGTTTCGCAAGAAATAGCCCTGGCGAAAGGCGCGGCGTGAATCGGGTGCGCTGAAAGCCTTAGACCGTGATCGCTTCGGATCAAAAAGCTGGAGCGCAGTGCGCTCTAGTCGCGACCGAGCGGATGCTCGAAACGCTCCTTTGCCCAGCGGCGGCTGTGGCGCCGCGAGGTCCGATAGCCATCGTCGTCGTAGTAGCCATCGTCGCCGTAGTAGCTATCATAGTAGCTGCGGCGATAGCGGTAGCGCGGATAGTAGCCGTCGTCGTAGTAGCCGCCGTAGCTCGGGTAGTACCCGTAGCCGGGGCCGATGTAGATACCGACGCCGCCGAAGCGGCGGTGCCTCACCTGCTCGACGTTCGAGGCCGACGTGTCGGTTGCTGTCGTAGCCGACAGCGGGGCTGCGGTAGCCGGTCCGAATGCCGCTGCGCCGATCAACATCGAAGCAGCCGTGATGGCCGGGACCAAGACTTTTGCTGTGCTCATGATCGTCTCCTTGGGTGGATGCAAAGCGACGCCTCCACGTCTCACATGAAATGGTGTGGGCGCGTCGAGGGTTCCAGGGTCGCCTCGCGATGGATGAATGGGCGTTCAGGTAGATGAACCCTAACTGACTGAAAAATTTTACGTTTTTAGCAACGGAAGTGATCCCGCTCGCCGTTCTTCTCTGTGTAAGCCCGAGAGAGACGCTGCCATCGCAGCGCCGGGCCCGAAACAGAGAGACGACCATGAACACCAAGATCAAGACCGCCCTTCTGACGGCCGCTGCCCTCGTGATGACCGCCGGCGTATCCGTTGCCGCCCCCGCGAAGTATCACAACTCCTACGGCAAGCCCGGCTACGGCAAGTTTGTGAAGAAGCACGGCATCAACGCCTTCGAGCGTGCGCAGATCGCCCGCAGCTCGGCCAACCTCGCCTCGCTGAAGCGCCGCGTCTGGCGCGACGGCAGGGTCTCCTTCGCCGAGCGCATTCAGCTCAACGCCGCCGAGCGGCGCCACGCCTCGCTCGTCGCCCGCGCCTACCGCACGTAACAGACCATGATCGCTTCGGACCCTATCAGTCCGAAGCGTGGAAAATCGGTCTCATCGAAGCCTCGTGTGTTGACGACGGAAAGGGCCGCCCTGTTGGGCGGCCCTTGACGTTTGCGAGGCGCTTCAGGCTGCGGCCCGCCCGTGCTGGCCGGAGACGAATGGATTGACAAACGCTGACATCGTGGCTCGGGTTCGTACACATGCGCGGTCGCAATTCCAGCGCGGAAATTATACGGCGGGTGATGTAAATATTCGGGGAAGATGGAGGCCATTGACCTCGCCCGCACCGTGTCCGGAGGACACCCGCACCGTGTCCGGAGGACACCCGCACCGTGCCCCGTGCACAAAAGCCGCCGGCCTCGCATCTTGGTGGCGGGTTCCCTCCCATGCTATGCGACGGGCCAGATCATTGACGACAAAGCCCGGGGGACGTTCCGTTCATGACCGCAGAGAAACCCGCCGTCCGCATCGAGACCGACACCTTCGGCGAGATCGAGGTTCCCTCGGGCGTGTACTGGGGTGCCCAGGCGCAGAGAAGCCTCGGCAACTTCAAGATCGGCTGGGAGAAGCAACCCGCCCCGGTGATCCGCGCCCTCGGCATCGTCAAGCGCGCCGCCGCCGAGACCAACATGGCGCTCGGCAAGCTCGACAAGACGGTCGGCGAGGCCATCGTCAAGGCGGCGCAGGAGGTGATCGACGGCAAGCTCGACGCGCACTTCCCGCTTGTCGTCTGGCAGACCGGCTCCGGCACGCAGTCGAACATGAATGCCAACGAGGTGATCTCCAACCGCGCCATCGAGATGCTGGGCGGCGTCATGGGCTCGAAGAAGCCCGTGCACCCCAACGACCACGTCAACATGGCCCAGTCGTCCAACGACACCTATCCGACGGCCATGCACATCGCCTGCGCCGAGGAGATCCACCATCGCCTGCTGCCGGCGCTGCATCACCTGCACAGCGCCCTCGATGACAAGGCGAAGGCCTGGTCGCGGATCATCAAGATCGGCCGCACGCACACCCAGGACGCGACGCCTCTCACCCTCGGTCAGGAATTCTCGGGCTACGCACAGCAGGTCGCGAACGGCATCGCCCGCATCGAGCAGACGCTCCCCGCCCTGATGCAGCTCGCCCAGGGCGGCACCGCCGTCGGCACCGGCCTCAACGCGCCCAAGGGCTTCGCCGAGAAGGTCGCCGAGCGCATCGCGGCCATCACGCAGCTTCCCTTCACCTCCGCGCCGAACAAGTTCGAGGCCTTGGCCGCCCACGATGCGATGCTGTTCTCGCACGGCGCCATCAACACGGTAGCCGCCTCGCTCTTCAAGATCGCGAACGACATCCGCCTCTTGGGCTCGGGGCCGCGCTCGGGGCTCGGCGAGCTCTCGCTGCCCGAGAACGAGCCCGGCTCGTCCATCATGCCGGGCAAGGTGAACCCCACCCAATGCGAGGCCATGACCCAGGTCTGCGTGCAGATCTTCGGCAACAACGCCGCGCTGACCTTCGCCGGCAGCCAGGGTCATTTCGAGCTCAACGTCTACAACCCGGTGATGGCCTACAACTTCCTGCAGTCCGTGCGCCTCGTGGCGGACGCGGCCCGCTCCTTCACCGACAACTGCGTGATCGGCATCGTGCCGCGCGAGGACAACATCAAGGCCGGCCTCGACCGCTCGCTGATGCTCGTCACCGCGCTCGCCCCCAAGATCGGCTACGACAACGCCGCCAAGATCGCTAAGACCGCGCACAAGAAGGGCACCACGCTGCGCGAGGAGGCGGTTGGCGGCGGCTACGTGACCGATGCCGAGTTCGACGCGATCGTGCGCCCCGAGAAAATGCTCGGCCCGGAGTGAGGGCCCGTAGCGCTTTTGACCCCGTGCAGGTGTTGACGTAAGAAGCTTTGGTCGCCGCCTCTATTCCGAGGGATCGGAACCTGTGACCGCCGAGATCGTCAACCTGCGCAAGGCCCGCAAGGCGCGCGACCGCGTCGCCAAGGAGAAGCGCGCGGCTGAGAACCGCGCCAAATTCGGGCGCACCAAGGCCGAGCGCGCCGACGCCGAAGCGCAGCAAGAGATCGAGCTTCGTCGCCTCGCGGCGCACAAGCGCGAGGCCGGCGACAACGGCAACGACGAAAGCGGCGAAGGCGGGCCCGCGCCATGACCGAGGCCGCGGTGCGCCCGGTCAAGCGCTCGTTCTCGATCCGCGGCCACCGCACGTCGATCTCGCTCGAGCATGCGTTCTGGGAGGCGCTGCGGGAGGCTGCGCACCGTGAGAACCTGTCGCTCGCCGCCCTCGTCGCGCGCATCGACGAGGGGCGCGGGGAAGCCGGTCTTTCGAGCGCGGTGCGGGTCTGGATCCTCGACTATGTCCGCACGGCAGGCACCGTGACCAGCTACGACGGCGGCAACCGCGACTAGATAAGCGCGCCGCTCAGTACGGCTGCCCCTCGAACGGCCGCCACGAGTCCTCGGCGGGCTTCCTGCGTTTCGGCGGGCGCTGCGACGTGGGCGAGGGCGCGACCACCGGCGGCGCCGCGGCCTCGATGTCGGATTGGATCGGCACGCCGCCCGCGCCGTTGCCGGCAACGCCCGGGTTGTCCGGTGTCGGCGGCGCCACGAGCTCCTCGCGCTCGACCGCATCCGGCCCGAGCGGTCCCGGCGGCGGCACCGGCTGCGGCGTCTGGTCCTCCTCGAGCGCCTTGCGCCGCTCCGCCTCGATGCGCGCCTGCTCCTCGTCGGCCTTGCGCCGCTCGTCCTCCTGGCGCGCGCGCGCCTCGTCCTCCTTGCGCAACTGCTCGAGCTTGCCGACGTCGAGCTCGAGCTTGCGCACCACGAGCTCGCGCTCGAGCGCTTCCGTCGAGACCTGCGGCACGAGCGTGGCGTATTGGTTGAGCTTGCCCGTGTAGACCACGGTCACCGGCGGCAGCGCAGCGCGCGCCGGCTGCGCGGCAAGTCCCGCGTCGAGCTTCGGCTCGATCTGCCACTCGCTGTCGATTTTCATGGTGGCGAGCTCGACGGCGGTCGCGAACGTCGAGCGCCCGTCGGGCATGTCGATCCGCACCTTGTCGAGCTTGAGCGCGCCGTCGCTGACCGTGACCGGGATCGTGATCTTGCCGAGCTTGACCTCGCCCTGCTTGAGGGCGCCTTTCATCGCTTCCGTAAGCTGCCAGCCGCCGCTCGGCCCCTGCCCCGTGAGCGCGGCCCGTACCACGCCGGCGACGGCGGTAGGCGAGTTGCCGTTCAGCGTCGCGTCGCCGACCGTCACCATGCCCTTGCCGTCGAGCGCCGCCATCACCGAGGCCGGGCTCAGCGCGCGCCCCGCGAAGGTCGCCTCGAAGGCCACCGCATCGCCCGGCTGCCGCGCGGCGCCCTGGGGCGGCGTCGTGCCGTAGATGTCGATCGCGATTTTGCCCGAGAGGTTGATGCCGGCCGGCGCCTTTGCCATGTCGAAGTCCGACGTGAGCCTTCCGCCGAGCATGTCGCCCTCGAGGCTGGCCACCTTGACACCGTCCGGCGACAGCTCCGCCGCGATCCGCACGTTGCCCATCGCCAGTCCAGGCTCGAGCTCGAGCGAGCCGAGGGTGAGGGCGAGCTTGCCGTCGACGCGCCCGAGCAGCGAGAGGTCGAACGACTGATCGGGCCAGATGATCTCGGGCGCGGGCGCCGCTTCGCCTGCGGCTGCCGCCGGTGGACGTTTGACCTGAGGCGCAGCCCCCGACGCCGCAACGGTGTCGAGCGCGCTTTCCGCGGTGTCCGTGCCGAGCAGCGGCGCGAACAGCGCAGCGAACGAGGCCTTGTTCGCGGCCAGGCTGGCATCGATCGTGCTCTTGCCCCCGTCATGGGCGGTCACGGCGACCTGGCCCGAGAGCGTGTTGGCGCCGAGCGCAAGCGCATCGCTCGCGAGCTTGAGGATTCCGCCCTCGCGGACGACGGTGATGGTGCCGCCGAGAGCGGTTCCTGCGCCGCCCTCCGCGATTTCGAGGCCGGCGAGCGAGAGCGGCACGCGCGCATCCGTCGCCGCGACCTTGAGCTCCCCGTCGAGACCCGTTTCCCCGGGCTTGGCGAGGCGCACGTATCCGCGATAGGCGAGCGAAAGGCCCTCCGCCGACGCGTCCGCGAGCGAGACGAGGCCGTCGGCCGGCACGCCGGCGGCCTTGACGACGAGGCGCCCGCTCTTCGGCGCCTCCCCCTCGCGCAAGGCGAGTTTGGTGTCGAACAGCGCCGCCACCAGCGCCGCCACGTCCGGATTGGAGAAGGTCGCCTCGACGTCGAGCGGCGATGTCCGCCACTGCCCCCGCCCGCCCGCGAGGTTGAGCGACGCCGTGACGCGCCCGCCCCCGAGCGTGCCGTCGACCGCGAGCCTGCTGGCGTTGCTCGCCCCGCCTTTGAGGTCGAGCGTGCCCGCCAGCCTGAAGGGCGCCAGCCGCGCGATGCGCTCGAGCCCGTCGAGTGATCCCCCGTCCGTGTCGAGCAGGGAAGCAAACGCACGTGCCGCCTCCGCGTTGGGCGCCGACACGAGCCCGCTGACG
Source organism: Hyphomicrobium sp. (assembly GCA_050179995.1). Taxonomy (GTDB): domain Bacteria; phylum Pseudomonadota; class Alphaproteobacteria; order Rhizobiales; family Hyphomicrobiaceae; genus Hyphomicrobium_C. The sequence goes on along the minus strand of JBFXEP010000110.1, from coordinate 2,768 downwards.
GTGCCCGTGGGACGCTGCGGCACGTCGGTCGCCTCGCCCTGCGCCTCGACATAGAGGCCTTCCGGGGTCGAGAACTTGAGCCGCGGGATCGAGAGCCGTCCGCGCTCGATGCGGATGTCGGCATCCACGTCGCTGAGCCGCCGCTCGCCGTCGATCAGCTCGGCGAGCTTGAGGTCGAGGGTGAGGTCGCCCGCCGCCGGATCGAACGCGGTGCCGCCGGCCGGTGCGGCCGTCTCGGTTGGGGCCGCAGCGTCCGTACCGAACAGGAGCTGGCGCAGCGTGCCGAGATCGACGAGGCCCGAGCCGAATTGCGCGACATCGATGCGCGGCCCCTCGATGGCGACCGTGAGCTTCCTGCGCTCGCCCGCCTCGAGCTTGAGCGCGCCTTCGAGCGGCGTCCCCGACACGTCCACCGTGGCGTCGGTGAGCGCCAGAGTCCCGTCGCCGAGCGCGAAGTGCCCGTCGAGCGAGAACGGTCCGTCACTGCGGTCGCGTCCCACTTCGGGATTGCCGAGGCCCCAGGCCAGGAAGCGCATCAGGCTCTTGCCGGTCACGAACAGGGTGCCGTCGAGGTGCGGGACTTTCTCCGCCGGCGTCAGCACGCCGTCGAGATCGAGCCGCACCCCGCCCGGCAGGTCCGCGCGCACACCCTTGAGCTCGAGCGGCCCGCCTGAACGCGAGGCCGCGAGACGCACGTTGCTGATGGCCTCGCCCCCGAGCGTCAGTTGATCGAACTCGAGCAGCGCGTTGGTGTCGGCCTCGGTGGGAAGTGCGGCCGCCAGCACCTCGAAATAGCCGCGCGCCGCCTCGAGCGGAGCCGTCTTCGCCGTGTCCGAGGCCTGCGCCAGCCGGTCGAGATCGAGCCAGCGCGAGGCGAGGCTCACGTCAAGCCGCATGGCGTCCGCCCAGCCGATCTTCGCTTGGCCCGTGATGATCTGCGGCGTGGCTCCGGCTTCGAGCGTGACGGAGAGGTCGTCGAGCGCCACGCCGAGCGCCGTCCCCTTCACCTTCGATTTGAGCTCGAGGCTCTTGCCGGGGTCGGCGGTTTGAGCGGGGACGACCGGAGCCGGTGCCGCCTCCTTGGCGCTCTCGGCGGTGGCCGGCGCGGAGGCTGCGTTTGATGGCAGCACCGGCTCGCCACCGGACGGGGCTGGCGCCGCCGGCTGCGGCACCGTGATGTCCGCCTCGCGATCGGGCGTTTGCGCGCCCGGCGCCAGGTTGAGCTTCGCGGTGAGATCGCCTTCGAGCGTCGGCACGCCCTTGAGGTCCGAGAGCTTGGCATCGAGCAGGTACGAGTTCGCGCTCCCGGCGACGTCGACCGCGGCCTTGAAACGCAGGTCGCCGTTGCCATCCATCTTGGCGGTGGCGAAGCGCAGCTGGCGCGGCGCGCCATCCCACTTGACCTCGCCCTTGAACTTGTACGGTCCCTCGATCGCCTCGGCCGTAAGCTCGCCGTCGATGCCGTCGAAGCGGGCGAGCTCCCCGCGCGATGGGCCGCTGACGATGACGGCGCCGTCCTGGATATCGACCGACTGCAGCGCCACCTCTTTCGGCGCGAACGGAAGGCTGCCCGGGCTGATGGCGAGCGAGCGCCAGTTGCCGCTGCCCTCCGCGTTGGCCGCGAGGTTGAGCACAGGTCGGCGCAGCTCCACGCGGTGCGCTTCGAGCACGCCCCTGAGCAGCGGCGGCACCGAAAGCCACATGGTGAAGCTCTCGACACGGATGATCGAGTTGCCCGCGTCGTCGCCGACGTCGGCGATCCTGAGCTTCTCGAACGAGACGAACGGCGACGGGAGCAGGCGCACGTTGACTGCCCCGCCGACGCGCACCTCGCGCCCGAGGATGCGCGAGGCTTCCTCCTCGAAGACGCCGCGATAGCTGTTCCAGTCGACGAACCGCGGGACCGCGAACAGGATCGCCAGAGCCGTGATCAGAATGCCGCCGAGATAGAGGAGGGCGTTGTTCATTCGCGTCTTATCTGCTCAACAATCGATCGGGTCCCAAGAGGAACGTCATGGGTCCGGGCAGGCTCGTCCCGCCTCTGTGGACGCCGCCGCTCGGGCCGAAGCCGGGGCGCGCCGATTCTTGGTGCCGGGCCGCCAGGGGAAAGCGGCGGCCGACGCGGCGGCCACCATAGCTCAACATACGCCCCAAGTGTGACCCCCAATTGGGGCATTTTCCTGGGGAGGAGAATGTGTCCCGCTCGCGGAACTTGAGACGCACCCTATATTTTTCCGGAGCGGAGTGATTTGCGCGCCCGATTGTGGGCGCGCCACCCGTGCTATAGAGCCACGACATGCCGCACGACGAGAAAGATGCCGCCCGGCGCGCCATGCACGCTGCAGCGAGCGCGGGCCATCCGCCTGCCGACGGAGACGACGATCTTCCGCCGTTCGATCTGCCGTCGGCGCCGTCGGCGGAGCATCCGGCGCACGCGAGCGAGACCGGGGGCTCGGCGAAGAGATCCATCTCGGAGCGGGCGCGCGCGGGCGCGATGCCGCCCTACCTCGCGGGCCTCAATCCCGAGCAGCGCCAGGCGGTCGAGGCGCTCGACGGCCCGGTGCTGGTCCTGGCCGGCGCCGGCACCGGCAAGACGCGCGTCCTGACCACGCGCATCGCCCACATTCTCGCGACCGGCCGTGCCTACGGCAGCCAGATCCTCGCCGTCACCTTCACCAACAAGGCCGCGCGCGAGATGAAGGAGCGCATCGGCGTGCTCGTTGGCGGTGCCGTCGAGGCCATGCCCTGGCTCGGCACCTTCCACTCCA
>JBFXEP010000109.1:0-8430 GCA_050179995.1 Hyphomicrobium sp. | reverse complement strand
CTCTTCCTGCGCAACCAGATCCGGCCGATCCTGCGGCTCGCCGAGGCGGTGGATGCCTTCGGCAAGGGCCGCCCGGTGCCGGACGACTTCGAGGTGCGCGGCGCGCGCGAGGTGCGGCAGGCGGCGGCGGCGTTCATCGAGATGCGCAACCGCATCCGCCAGCACGTGGAGCAGCGCACGACGATGCTGGCGGGCGTCAGCCACGACCTCAGGACCGTGCTCACGCGCTTCAAGCTCGAGCTCGCGTTCATGGGCGAAGGACCGGACGTGCAGTCGCTCAAGGCCGACGTCGACGAGATGCAGCACATGCTCGAGGACTACCTCGCGTTCGCGCGTGGCGACGGCGGCGAGGAGGCGACCATGACCAACCTCACGCAGCTGCTCGAGGAGGTGCACGAGGAGGCACAGGTCTACGGCACGTCGATCGAGCTCAAGCTCAGGCGGCGGCGCGGCGACATCGAGCTGCCGCTCAAGCGTCAGGCCTTCAAGCGCGCCATCACGAACCTAGTCTCGAACGCGGTGCGCTACGGCGACCAGATCGTGATCCGCGCCGCGACGGAAGGGGCGTGGCTGCGCGTCGAGGTCGACGACAACGGGCCCGGCATCCCGGCCTCGGAGCGCGCCAACGTGTTCAAACCGTTCTACCGCATCGACCGCTCGCGCAACCAGGACGACGGCAACAGCGGCCTCGGCCTCGCCATCGCGCGCGACATCGCCAAGAGCCACGGCGGCGACATCACGCTCGGCGAAAGCTCGATGGGCGGCCTGCGCGCCATCATCTCGGTGCCGCTTTAGTCCTCACCCGAGCTCACTCGCCGCTTGGTTGAGGGCCCGTCGCGCGGAGGAGGTTGTCGCGCAGCCGGGCGATGGTCTCCTGCACGGCGGGGAACTCGTCGCCGAGGCCGGTGGCTTCGACCAGCGACGCGCCGATCCGCTTTTCCAAGAGCCCGCGGCCGGCGGACGTCAGGCGCACGCGCACCTGCCGCTCGTCGCTGGGATCGCGCCGGCGCTCGACGTAGCCCATCTGCTCGAGCTTCTTCAGGATCGGCGTCAGGGTGTTGGATTCCAGGAACAGCTTCTCACCGAGCGCGCCGACCGTCTGGTCGTCCTCCTCCGAGAGCGCGACCATGGCGATGTATTGGGTGTAGGTCAGCCCCAGCGGCTCCAGGATCGGCTTGTAGGCGCGGCCGAAGGCCAGGTTCGCCGAATAGACGGCAAAACACAGGAAATTCGATAGCTTAGGGCGGCCGGTCTCGGCATTCGGGGAACGGGTCACGGGACACTCCGGAGTAGGGCTTCTTCCGGCCTTCTATATAAATCGTATCCGATTAAATCGGAAGTGCTTGACATGGGGTTTGCACCGATCTATATGTATCGTACACGATTAAATCGGACACGATATATAAACCTCGAAAGGAACTCGCCATGTCCACGACCACAGACCTCCGCGCCGCCCCCGCCAAGGTTATCTTCAGCGGCACGACCCACGTCACGGCCGGCCGCGACGGCGCCGCCGTGAGCCGCGACGGCTTTCTCGACATCAAGCTGCCGCAGCCGCACCTCTTCGGCGCCGCATGGTCGACCTGCTTCCTCGGCGCGGTGCAGCTTGCCGCGTCGCAGGCGAAGGTCGCGCTTCCTGCCACGCCCGAGGTCGACGCCGAGATCGACCTCAACCATGGCGGCGGCAACAACTTCTTCCTCTCCGCACGCCTCAACGTCAGCGTGCCGGGCATCGACCGCGACATCGCGCAGGCCCTCGTCGATGCGGCGCACGAGATCTGCCCCTACTCCAAGGCGACGCGCGGCAACGTCGACGTCACCGTCACGCTCGTCTGATGGCATCCGATGAGACGTGCCGGGCCTGCTGCCCCCTGGGCGCGGGCCCGGCTTGTCAAGGATTGCGCTGAGCGTCCGTTTCGATGAACCTCGGTCAATGGACCAGAACGAGCTCTTTCTCCGCCTCGGCGTTGCGCTCGCCATCGGGCTGCTGATCGGCCTCGAGCGCGGGTGGCAGACCCGCGAGGAGCTGGACCACCAGCGCGCGGCCGGACTCCGAACATTCGCGCTGACGGGCCTCCTCGGCGGCATCGCCGGTGCGCTCACGCCCGCCACGTCGCCTGTCGTGCTGGCGGCAGCGCTCGCAGCCTACACGGGCGCGATGGTGCTCTTCAGCTATCTCGAGGCCGCGCGCGAGAACAACTTCAGCGTGACCGGCGTGGTGGCCGGCATCCTCACCTTCCTGCTCGGCGCCTATGCCGTGCTCGGCGACACGACCGTCGCCGTGGCCGCCGCCGTCGCCATGGCGATCCTGCTGGCGCTGCGCGATCCGCTGCACACGTGGGTCAGGAATCTCACGTGGCCGGAGCTGCGCAGTGTGTTGATGCTGCTCGCCATGACGTTCCTCCTGCTGCCGGTGCTGCCCAACCGGCCGGTCGATCCTTGGGGCGTGCTCAATCCCGCCGAGATCTGGCTGCTCGCGATCCTGATCGCGGCCATCTCATTCGCGGGCTATATCGCGGTGCGTGTGCTCGGCGACCGCAAGGGCGTCGCCGTCGCCGCCGTGGCCGGAGGCCTTGCCTCGTCGACGGCGGTCACACTTTCATTTTCGCGCCTTGCGCGCGAGCATCCGGAAAGCACGCGGCTGCTTGCGGGCGGCACCCTGCTCGCCGGGGCCACCATGCTGGGGCGCATCCTGGTGCTGGTGGGCCTTATCAAGCCGGCGCTGCTGCTCACGCTCCTTTGGCCGGTGGTGGCCGCGGGCGCGGTCGTGCTTGCGGGAAGCGGCTTCCTTCTGTGGAGCGGCGAGCGCAACGCGGCCCAGGACTCGCTGCTCAAGATCCACAACCCGTTTGATCTCGGCACGGTGCTCAAGCTCGCCGGGCTGATCGCCGTCATCCTGGTGGTGGCCAAGACCCTTGCGGAACACGTCGGCACGGCCGCCCTCTACCTGCTCGCCGCCGTTTCCGGCATCGCCGACGTGGATGCGCTCACGCTCTCCATGGCGCGCTTCGCCGGCGGCGATGTCAGCCTTCCCGACGCGGCAACCGCCATTCTGATCGCGGCCGCCGCCAACACGGCCTCGAAGGCGGTAATGGCGGCTGCCGTGGGCGGGCGCAACCTCGGCGTGCTGGTCGGCGGCATCAGCGCAGCGGCGCTGGCCGCGCTCGCCCTCACCGCGCTGATCCTTGCGCAGGCCTCGGCCGGTTGACTTGCCTCGGGATTTCACCGGCCGAACGGCTCACGCAGTGTTGAGTTACGTCATATCGTTTCATTGACGTAACGTTATCTCATGCTGCTCCAAACCCGAGGGGCGCCCCGATCGAAGGAGAGGTCCGCGATGACCCCGAAACTCGCCAACCTGCTGTCCATCGCCGCGCTGTCATGCAGCCTTCCCGCGGCCGCGGCAGAGACCGTATCGCGGGAAACGCCGCCTCCCGACGCCTGCGCCAAGGCCGTCGGAGCGCTCGGCGCACCCATGAGCCACAAGACCGAGACGGCACCCGACGGGCGGCCGATCTACCGCTTCGTGCTGCGCACCAACGGCCTCGACTACGAGGCCGTCTGCGATGCCGCGACGGGGGTCGTGGGCGACGTGACGCCACGTCAATCGCACTAGGCAGCGGTCAACCACGACCGACTGAAAGCTGATTAAGTTGAGCGGGTTGCCCCATGGTCTGCCCGCCTTTTCGTGGCCGCGATCGCACGCCAACACAAGTCCGTGAGTGGGAAAAATGCCGCGTTGCGGTGACTGTTACACTATAGCATAACTTGGGTGCTTCGGTGATGCCGCTTCCGTCTGCGGCGCCATCAGAGCTGCCGGACAAAGTGGGCCGCCACCCGCTCCCGGCATGACGCACACGGCGGCAAGGCGCGACCGAACGAGTTACCTCCTTGCTCGGGAGAGTCCCAGCCGCCAGCGTCAGGTCCGATCGCCGGAGCCCAAAAGGCTCAATCGGACCGTCATGAGGTCACGTGGCCGCGGGCGTGTGCGTTCTGACACGCCATGATCATTTCGCCAGCTCGCGGCTGCGCCCCTCACCCGCCAGGACGGCCTCCTTCAACAGTCGCTCGAACCTTCCGTCAGCCATGAGCACGGCCAGCGCCGCGGCCGTCGTGCCGCCGGGCGAGGTCACGTTGTGGCGCAGGACCGCTGCATCGAGCGCGGATTCGGCGAGTAGCGCGCCGGCGCCGGACACAGTCGAGCGGGCGAGGCGTCTTGCCAGCGCGGCATCGAGCCCGGCGGCGAGCGCCGCCTTCTCCAGGGCCTCGGTGAGCAGGAATACGTAGGCCGGACCAGAGCCCGAGACCGCGGTCACGGCATCCATGCTCGCCTCGTCCTCGACCCAGGCGACCTCGCCCACGGCGGACATCAGGGCTTCGCAGAGCTGACGCTGGGCCGGCGTCGCGTGGGCATTGGGCACGCAGACCGTCATGCCCTGGCCGATGGCAGCCGGTGTGTTCGGCATGGCGCGCACCACGGCGGCGCCGGCCGGCAGGTGCGCCTCGAAGCTTTTCAGCGTGCGGCCGGCGGCAATGGAAACGACCAGCGTCCTCGCGCCCGCGAGCCTGGCGACGGGCGGGAAAACGGCATCCATCACCTGGGGCTTCACGGCGACGACGATCACGCCGGGCGGCCCGGTGAGATCGGCGACGCTCGCTTCGGCGGCGATCCCGTGCCTGGCAAGGAGCGCCGCGATGTCGGCTGGCGGCGCCGGGTCCTGGACGCGCACGCGGCCCGCATCGAGCCCCTGGGCGATCAGCCCCTCGAGCAGCGCGCCGCCCATCTTGCCTGCCCCCACGAGCAGGAGCGGCCCATCGAATGTGAATGCCATTGTCGCTACTCGACCGATGGCGGCCGGCAGGGCCGCTTAGCTGGGCTTTTTGCCGAGGCCGATGATTCACGCTTCGGGCTGACAGGGCCCGAAGCGATCATGGCCTAGGCTTGGCCCTCGGTCTGGAACATGGTCGAGACGAGGGCCTCCCGGCTCTCCTTACCCGCCCAGACCACGAACTGGAAGGCCTGATAGTAGCGCTCGCAGGCCTCGAGCGCGGCCTTGAGGATGGCCTCGCACTGGCCCGGCGTCACGACGGCGCCGTTGAGGAGCAGCGCGTGGCGGAACATGACCAGCCCCTCCTGGGTCCAGAGGTCGAAGTGGCCGAGCCAGAGCTGCTCGTTGATCTGGGCGATCAGGCGGTACATCTCGTTCAAGCGCGTGTCGGGCACGCGGAAGTCGAAGGCGCAGGCGAGGTGCAGCGCCTCGAGGTCGTCACGCCAGTTGAGCGAGACATGGTAGTCAGTCCAGTTGCCTCCCACAACGAGGGTCAGCTCGTCGTCGCCCAAGCGGTCGGTCGCCCAATCGTACGTGGCGGCGATCTGCTCCACGAGGTCGATGGGGTGGATGAGGCGCTGCCCCTTCTCGGACGATGCCATTCTGGCTCCTTAAGATCGGCGCCTAGCGGGCGACGGCGAGACCGGGGAAACACGTGCTGCGCTGAGATGCTGCGAAGCGCGACGCGAAGCGATCCGTCTTGCTCATAGCCCTCGACTGCACGCCGGGTCCATGACGGGATTGGGGCGGAACGCAACTTGTCCCAAGGGGATTTGCCCTTTGACCGGCGCGACGAAAACAGAGGGGCGTGCGAGTCGCAAGACAAGCGCGGGACTGGGGGCCGCCTTGTCCACGAGCATTGTCACGAGAGCGACGTCTTGGCGAAATTTGCCCTGCGCCTTCGCATCAAATTCTGGATAAGTGCAAGAGACGTGTGGAAGCGGCGGCGGCGCACTCGACAAGCGCGGCGAAGCACACACGCGCGGACGCGTGAGCTACTTCGCCTCGAGTGCGGCGAGGCGCGCCTCCAAAGCGGCTACGAGTCCGGCGAGGCGCTCGTTCTCGGCACGCGCCTTCTCGGCCATGGCCTTCACCGCCTCGAACTCCTCGCGCTTGGCGACGTCCATGCTGGCGAGAATACGCTCGGCCTGGGCGCGCATCACGCCCTCGGCCTCCTGGCGCAAGCCCTGGGCCGCGCCGGCCGCGTCGGTCATCAGCTTGGCGACCTCGTCCAGGAGACGGTTGGTGGTCTGGGTCATCGGTTTCCTCTCCGTGCTCGGTCGCGCGTGGCGGGTCGTTCCTCCGGCCGCAGACGAAGGCAAGGGCAAGGCGCCGCAGCTCTGGGGCGACGCCCTGTCACGAGACCGGACTATGGTGGTTCGGCGGCTGCCGTTCAAGCGGCGCAGGTCACCTTGACTCGCACCGTGAGACCCGGCAGCGTCCGCCGCGACTTGGGCAGCCCCTGACCAGAGCCAGACATGAACCTGCTTGCGATCCCGTTCCCGGACATCGACCCTGCGGCGATCAGCATCGGCTGGTTCTCCATCAAGTGGTACGGCCTCTCCTACCTCGTGGGGCTGATCCTCGGCTGGATCTACATCCGCCGCCTCATCAGCGAGCCCCGGCTCTGGGCCGGCAACACGGCGCCCTTCCCGGCCGACAAGGTGGACGACCTCCTGCTCTACATCACGGTCGGCGTGGTCGCCGGCGGCCGGCTCGGCTACGTGCTCCTCTACGAGCCCGGCACCTATCTCGCCGATCCGTCGCAGATCGTCGCCGTGTGGAAGGGCGGCATGAGCTTCCACGGCGCGCTGGCCGGATGCGCGCTCGCGGGCCTCGCGTTTGCGTACCGCAACGGCGTCAACTTCCTCTCCTCCATGGATCTCACCACGGCATCGGTGCCGATCGGGCTCGTCTTCGGGCGGCTCGCCAATTTCATCAACGGCGAGCTTTGGGGACGACCCACGGACGTCGCCTGGGCGGTGGTCTTCTGCAACGACCGCATCAAGGCGGCGCACGGCGGCGTGTGCCCCGCAGGAGAGCTGCCGCGCCATCCGAGCCAGCTCTACGAGGCGGCGCTCGAGGGGATCGTGCTGTTCATCGTGCTCCGGCTGCTCACGCACCACTTCGGCGCGCTGAAGCGGCCCGGCCTCATCTCGGGCGCCTTCCTCATCGGCTACGCGCTCGCGCGCTCGACGGCCGAGCTTCTGCGCGAGCCGCACTTCATGGCCGGCCCGCTGACGGCCGGGCAGCTCTACTCCCTGCCGATGCTCGCGGGCGGCCTGCTCCTCGTGTGGTACGCGCAGAGGTCCGCCGCGCACGCGCGCACCCAATGAGCGTGGGGGCGGACGACACACGCGCGGACGACCGGCAGCGCGAGACGCCGCTCGGGCTCAGGATCAAGGAACGCCTTCGGCGCGAGGGACCGATCGGCGTCGACGCCTACATGCAGATGTGCCTTGGCGATCCCGAGCATGGGTACTACCGGCGCCGGCCGGCGCTCGGGACGGCCGGGGATTTCATCACGGCGCCCGAGATCAGCCAGGTGTTCGGCGAGCTGATCGGGCTGTGGTGCGCCGTCGTCTGGCAGCAGATGGGCTCACCGGCGCGCGTCAATCTGGTCGAGCTCGGGCCGGGGCGCGGCACGATGATGCGCGATGCGCTGCGCGCCGCGAAGATCGTGCCGGGATTCCTCGCCGCACTCACGGTGCACCTCGTCGACAAAAACGAAACCCTGCGCAGCCTGCAGCAAACTGCGCTCGCGGATGCCGGCGTTCCGCTTCGTTTTCATTCCGAGCCATCCAAGGCCCTGACGATGCGCTCGGAGGTTGCCGAAAGCGCGACGATCGTGCTCGCGAACGAGTTCCTCGACGCGTTGCCCGTCGAGCAGTCGCAATTCGCCGATGGGGCTTGGCGCGCGCGCGACGTCGGGATCGAGGGCGATGCCTTCTGCTTCAAGGCCGACATGTCATCGAGCTTGGAGATCCCCTCGCTGCCGAAGGGGCTTGAGCCGCGCGAGGGGGATGTCCTGGAAGTGAGCGTCGTGCGTGGCGTCCTTGCCTCGACGCTGCTTAAGGCCGGCGCGGCCATGGGACCGCTCGCGGCCCTCTTCATCGACTACGGGCACGCGAGGACCGGCTTCGGCGACACGCTGCAGGGCGTCGCCAGGCAGGCGCACGTGTCCCCGTTCCATGCGCCGGGCGAGACGGACCTCTCGGCGCAGGTCGATTTTCAGCACTTCGCGGACGCTTGCCGGGCCGCGGAGCTCGCGGTCGACGGACCGCTCCCACAGGCGGAATTCCTCGGCCGGCTCTGTATCGTCGAGCGCGCCTCGCGGCTGATGGAGGCCAACCCTTCACGGGCGGCCGAAATCGAAGCGGGTGTGGCCCGGCTGATCGCGCCTTCAGGCATGGGGTCGCGGTTTCTCGCCATCGGCGTGCGGTCACCGAGCCTTGCACCCCTGCCCGGGCTTACCTAGAGGCTTTCCGCTTTTCATGGACTCGCGGAAAGCCTCTAGGTCCTTGTCTTGTCGTGCTTCTTATCGGACTTGGTTGCTCGCATGGCTTCGCCATGACCGGTTCCCATCCCCGGATCAAGTCCG
>JBFXEP010000108.1:0-8434 GCA_050179995.1 Hyphomicrobium sp. | reverse complement strand
CGCACTAGCGATTTAGTTCGACGATGCGTTGATATTCAAATATGCGTCTGATTTGATTCGGCCTCGCCGTTTCCGGTCGCCTTTTTTTTCAATTTTCATTCTTGTTGTATGTCTACCTATATTTTATTGCGGTGTTTCATTGTGTTTAGTTGTTTAGCTGAATGTTTAGTTTAACTCTGTAGTCTTGCTCGCAGCGTTGTATTGGTCGACCCCTGCGGGACTTTTCGTCATGAATTCCATAAAAGCACGGCTGTTTTCCGCGCTCGGCGCCACGTCGCTGGCACTGATCCTCGTCGCCGCGATCGGCTACTACACGTCAAGCGTGTCCTACCGCGATCTCACGAGCGTGTTCGCCGATCGCGTCAAACCCCTGCGAGAGCTGAAGGTGCTCGCCGACCTTTACGCGGTGAACATCGTCGACACCGCGCACAAGGTGCGGAACGGGAACATCGGCTGGGAGGCCGGCGTCGCGTCCGTGGCCAGGGCGAAAGACGAGATCGCAAAGTTCTGGTCCGCTTACAGGGTTCATGCCATGGATGGCGCGGAGCAGGCGCTAGTGGATCAAACTGCCGCCCTGCTGGCTGACGCCGATTCCGGTGTCGCCGATCTCGAGGACATCCTGAGATCGCGCGACCAGACGCGGCTCGACCGCTTCGTGGTCGACAAGCTCTATCCCGCCATCGATCCCCTCGGCGACTCCATTGGAAAGCTCGTGACCCTGCAGATCGACGAAGCGGAAAGTCTGTACAACGCCTCGGAAGTCAGCTTCCAGTGGGGGCAATGGGGCCTTGTCCTTGCGCTCGTGTTCGCGACGCTCGCCATCGGATATGCATCATTGACCACGATCTTTTCCGTCGCGCAGCCGCTGGCCGCGATGACGGATTGCATGCAGCGTCTCTGCAACGGAGAGCACGGTCTCACGATCCCCGGCGCCGGCCGCAAAGACGAGGTCGGCCTGATGGCTCAGGCGCTGCAGGTATTTCGCAACAACGCCGAGGAAACGCTGCGTCTACGCGAGGAGCAAAAAGGGAGCGAGCTGCGTGCCGCTGAGCAGCGCAAAGCCGACATGAACAGGCTCGCCTCCGCGTTCCAGACCACGGTCGGCAATATCGTCGACTCCGTATTGATGGCCTCGGCGCAACTCGAAACATCTGCGAATGCCCTGACGGAAGCGGCCGAATCGACGCAAGCGCGATCCGGCACGGTGGCCACAGCCTCCGAGCAGACCTCCGCCAATGTGCAAGGCGTGGCAGCGGCCTCCGAGCAACTGGCGGCCACTGTGACCGAGATCAGCCGTCAGGTTGAAACCAGCGGCCTCATCGCCAACGATGCCGTCAAGCAGGCCGAGGTCACCAACGCCCGCGTCACCGAGCTCTCGCATTCGGCGGAGCGCATTGGCGACGTCATCGGCCTCATCAACACCATTGCTGGCCAGACCAACCTGCTGGCCCTGAATGCGACCATCGAAGCGGCTCGCGCGGGCGCCGCAGGGAAGGGCTTTGCCGTGGTTGCGCAGGAGGTGAAGGCGCTTGCGGCTCAGACTGCAAAAGCGACAAGCGAAATCGCGGCGCAGATCGCCAACATGCAGGCCGCGACCCGCGATGCCGTTGCCGCTATCGGAGAGATCACCGGCACGATCAACAAGATCTCGGAGATTTCCGGCGCCATCGCCACAGCCGTCGAGGAGCAAGGTGCTACGACAACGGAAATCAGCCGCAACGTCACAGAGGCCGCGAAAGGCTCCGCGGAGGTCGCTTCCAGCATTACTGCGGTGAGTCGCGACGCATCCGATACCGGAAGCGCCTCCTCGCAGGTGCTCTCCTCGGCGAGGTCACTCTCGGGTGAGAGCCGAACGCTCAAGCAGGAAGTCGAGAAGTTCCTGTTTACGGTGCGCGCCGCCTGAGCCATCAACTCGGTCTGCAAGCTCAACGCCGCACTTTGAACGCCGTTGGCACGCCCCGGTCCATCTCAAACCACAACAGAGCCGGGAGCGCGCGCCGTAAGGGACCCTGACAGAATGTCGAGTGCCTTGGCGAGCTGGGCGCGCGAGCGCGCGGCACCGAGCGCGAGACGGATGGCGTTCGGCGGCGCGGCGCCGGTGGCGAAGGCATCGCTGGTGACGACGGCGAGCCCGCGACCATTGAGGTGCGCGGCGAAGCGCTCGGCGGGCCACGCGCCGGGCAACGGCAGCCAGATGTGAAGTCCTGACGGATGCGCGGCGTAGGCGTGGCCGGCGAGCGCCTCACGGGCGAGATCCTGGCGCGCTTTGGCCTCGGCACGCACGGCTCCGATGATCTTCGTAGCGGAGCCGTCGCGCATCCAGCGCGCGACGACCGCCGCCATGAGCGGCACCGGCATCTGCAGGGTGGCGCGCAGCACGGCGGTCAGCTCGTGGCCGGCCTCGGCGCTCGGCACGGCGACGAGCGACGTGCGAAATCCGGGCGCCATGCTCTTGGAGAGGCTCGCGGCGAAATAGGATTGCTCGGGGACGAGGCTCGCGACGGGGGCGAGGCCGGGCGCGAGTAACGTGTAGGGATCGTCCTCGATGAGCGTCAGCTTGCGTTTGCGGATGATCTCCGCGATGCGCGCGCGTCGCTCGGCCGGCATGGTGGCCGCGGTCGGGTTGTGGATGGTCGGCATGAGAAAGACGACGCGCGCCTCGCCGCCGCGCGCGGCGCGGTCGAGAGCGGCCGGGATGATGCCGTCACCATCCATGGCGACGCCGATGAGACCGATGCCGGCCAGCGCGGCGGCGGCCTTCAAGCCGGGATAGGTCAGCTCCTCGGTCAGGATCGCCTTGTCGCGCGCGGCGTGGATCAGCAGCAGCGCGTAGAGGGCGGCCTGCGTGCCGGGCGCGACGACGAGGCGCTCGGGCGGGAGCGCCGGCAGCAGGTCATCGAGCCACGCGGCGGCGGCTTGGCGCTCTGCCGGCGTGCCGCCCGGATGCTGATAGGTGAGGTAGGCCGCGAGCCCCTGCTCGGCGCGCACGTCCGAGAGCGCCTTGGCGAGGCGCGCGTCGAGGTCGGCGTCCGCCGGCTGCGGCGGCAGGTTCATGGAGAGGTCGATGCCGGGCGAGGCCGGTGCGCGCGCATTCGCGGCGGGAGGCGCCTTGACGAAGGTGCCGCGCCCCACCGTCGCCTCGGTGAGGCCCTGGCGCTGCGCCTCGGCGTAGGCACGCGTCACGGTCGTCAGATCGATGCCGAGAGCCTGGGCGAGCGCGCGATGCGTCGGCAGCGCCTGGCCCTGGTGCAGGCGGCCGGCGGCGATGTCGTCTGCCAGCGCATTGACGATGCGCTGGTAGAGAGGGCCTTGACGGTCTGCGATTGTAGGCGTCCAATCCATACAAGTAGGTCAATGTGCGCGTTGCCGATCCATACAATACAGGTAATCTCTCTCGCATCAATCGCGACACGAAGCGGAGAGGAGGACGCCATGACCGACCAAGCCGAGCCCACCATGATCACCGCTCTCGCACGCGGGGCGCGCTGCACCTGCCCGCACTGCGGCGAGGGGCAGCTGTTCCGCAAATTCCTGAAGGTCGCCGACAAATGCAACGTGTGCGGCCAGGATCTCCACCACCATCGCGCGGACGACATGCCGGCCTATGTGGTCATGTCGATCGTCGGCCACATCGTGGTCGGGCTCGTGCTGTGGACCGAGATCAACTATTCCTGGCCGGTCTGGCTGCACCTTACGGTCTGGCTGCCGCTCACGGTGGTGCTGACGCTCGCCTTGCTGCAGCCGGTCAAGGGCTTCATCGCGGCGCTGCAGTGGGCGCTGCGCATGCACGGCTTCGGCGAGAGCCGGGGGGCGCTGGCGGCAGTGGCCGTGCACTCGTAAACCCGCCTAGACTTACGACGTCGAAGGCGAGGCTAGTCGCCTCGCCTTTTTGCCCTCTCCTTCTTACGCGGGGCCCTGCGGGCGAAAGTAGTCCTTTGGCATCCTCCCCCGACAGCCTGTCGTTGCGCCACGCGGCTCTGGCGCTTGCCGTCACGGCTGTGTGGGGCTCGAACTTCGTCGTCATCCATATCGGGCTCCAGCATCTGCCGCCGCTGCTCTTCGCGGCGCTGCGCTTCCTGCTCGCGTTCCTCCCCGCCGCTCTCTTTCTCAAGCGGCCCGACGTGCCGTGGCGCAACCTCGCGGCCTATGGGTTGCTGGTCGGCGTCGGCCAGTTCGGCGTGCTCTTCATCGCCATGAGGGGGCACATCACGCCGGGACTCGCCTCGCTCGTCGTGCAGACGCAGGTGTTCTTCACCATCGGGCTCGCCATGGTGCTCTCGGGCGAGCGCGTGAAGCCTTTCCAGATCGTGGCGCTGGCGATCACGCTGGCGGGGCTTGCGATCATCCTCCTGCACACGGACGGCAGCACGACGTGGCTCGGCCTCGCGCTCGTGCTCGTAGCGGCGGCCGCGTGGGCCGGGAGCAACATCGTGGTGCGCGCCACGCCCGTGGTCGACATGATCGCCTACGTGGTGTGGGCGAGCCTCTTCACCGTGCCGCCGCTGCTTCTCCTTTCGCTTCTCTTCGAGGGATGGCCGGCCATGCGCGACGGGCTCGTCAACGCCGACCTCACGACCTGGGCGGCCGTGCTTTGGCAGACGATCGGCAACACCCTGTTCGGCTATGCCATGTGGGGCTGGCTGCTCGCGCGCTATCCGGTGGCGACCGTGGCGCCGATGGCGCTGCTCGTCCCCGTGTTCGGCATGGGCGCCTCCGCGCTGTTCCTCGGCGAGCCGCTGCAGGACTGGAAGCTGGCCGCGGCGGGGCTCGTCATGGCCGGGCTCGCGTTGAACGTGCTGTGGCCGCGGGTCGTTGCCGCGCGCGGGCTCAAGGCCGCCTGAGCCCGTATCGTGGCGCGCCGCAGTATTCCTGGGGTAGGATAGGGCCAACAAACAACCGGAGGAACCGCATGCGCCGTTCGCTACGCTTCGCCCTGGCGGCGTGCCTCTCCCTGTGCGCGGCGCCCGCCCTCCCCGCCCAGGCGCAGGACCTCTGGCAGTACATCGATCTCAACTCGGAGCCGAGGCCGAGCTGACGCGCGCCGATGTGGAAGCGGCGATCAAGGCCGCGCACGGCGCGCCGGTCGATCTCAGCGGCAAGCTGCTCAACAGGCTCGACCTCTCGGGCTTCGATCTGCACGGGGCCAATCTGCAGGCGGCCAAGATCAACGGCTGCAATCTCGCGGGCGCTGACTTCACCGGCACCAAGGTCGCGCGGGCTGATTTCGACGCCGCCGATTTCGCCTCCGCGCACATCGGGGTCTGGGTGGGCCGCGACGCTGTCGTCAAACTCGACAAGGCGCGCAACATGGATCGGGCGTACGTGAAGTAGCGGCTAGCCCGCGCCCGCTGCTTTCGTCTCCGCGTCGTCCTGGGCCTTGGGCACGGTGAATCCACCCTCGGCCACCATGCGCGCGAAGAGCCCTTTGCCGGCTGCCAGATCGGTGAAGCGGCCGCGCTCGACGATGCGGCCGTGGTCGAGGACCAGGATCTCGTCGGCGTTGGCGACGGTCGACAGGCGGTGGGCGATGATAAAGGTCGTGCGATGCTTGCGCAGCCGGTCGAGGGCGCGCTTGATGCGCGCCTCCGTCTCGGCATCGAGCGCGCTCGTGGCCTCGTCGAGGACGAGGATCGGCGCGTCCTTCAGGATGGCGCGCGCGATGGCGATGCGCTGGCGCTCGCCGCCCGAAAGCGCGGCGCCCCGCTCGCCGATGACGAAGGCGTAGCCGCCGGGCTTCTCCATGATGAAGTCGTGCGCCTCGGCGAGGCGCGCCGCCGTCTCCACCTCGGCCAGCGTGGCCCCGGGGCGGCCGACGGCGATGTTGTCGGCGATCGAACGGTTAAAAAGTCCTGCATCCTGGAACACGACGGCGATGGATTGGCGGAGCGACGCGAGCGTCACGCCGGAGATGTCGTGGCCGTCGATGGTGATGGTTCCTTGCTCGGGTGCGCGGAGCCGCATCAGGAGCGAGAGCGTCGTCGACTTGCCGGAGCCCGTGGGACCGACGAGCGCCACCGTCGCGCCGGGCGCGGCGCCGAGCGTGATGTCGTGCACGCCCTGCGGCGTTCCGGGAAAGCGAAAGCTCACGGCCTCGTAGCGGACCGCGCCCCTGACCGTCGGCAGCGGCCCAGCGCCCGGCTTCTCCGGGATGCCGTCCGGCTCGTCGATGAGGGCGAAGTAGCCGCGCAGCACAGGCGCGCGGCGGTGGATGGCCGTGACGAAGCCCGTCACCTGGTCGAGCTTGGCGATCAGCAAATTGGAGAAGCCGACGAAGGCCACGATCTCGCCGACGGAAAGCTCGCCACGTCCCGCGAGAACCGCGCCGAGCGCGAACACCGCGACCATGGTGATGGTTGCCGCCGCGCGCTGCAGCACGGTCAGAATGCCCCACCAGGTCAGCACCGGGTACTGCGCGGCGAGGAGATCGCTCATCACCACGCGCATGGCCTCGCTCTCGGCCTTGAGCCGCGCGAAGCTCTGCACCACGGTGACGTTGCCGATCACGTCGCCGACGCGGCCGTAGACGGCCGAGTTGTAGCGCTCGACGTTGGACTGCCCGTCCTTGGTCTTCTGCATGACGAAGGCGTTCATGACGACGTAGGCGACCGCCAGCACGGCGAGGATGGCGGCCATGCGCACGTCCATGCCGAGCGCGGCCGGCACCAGTAGCACGATGCCGGCGATGGCGGTCAACTGCTCGCGCATGGCGCCGAGCCAGAGCCAGAACAGCGCGTCCGTGCCCTGCAGGATAGAGCGCACCACGGCGCCCGAGCCGCGATCGGCGTGATAGCCCTGCGGCAGCGTCATGGCGCGCTCGAAGGCCTCGGCCATGGCGGCGAGGTGGCGGCGGTGGGCGAGGCGGTCGGCGAGCACGGCGACGACGACGCTGGCGGCGATGCCGAAGAGGCCGAGAGCTGCCCAGAGGGCGATGGTCGGGAACGCCCCCTCGCCGCGCGACAGGGCATCGACGACGTGGCCGAGCAGGATCGGCTCGGCGAGCTGCACCAGGCCGATGGCGACGGAGGCCGCCGCGAGCAGGATGGCGAGCCAGCGCTCGACCGCCAGCATGGCGAGCGCGCGCGTGTAGAGGCGCGTCAAGGTCATGGATGTCTCAGCATCGGGGGTGTGGCGTCATGCGCCGACATCCTAAGCGAGCCGGCGCGCGGATGCAGCGGGCGGCCGGTCGCAGGCCAGGCCTACGTGCTGGCCCAGACGTCGCCCGGCAGGCGGAGATCATGCAGGGGCGACAGGCGATCGGCCGCGGCGCTCTTGTGCATCTGGACGAGGCCCCAATCGGAGATGGCGCGCAACCGCTCGGCGATGGCGGTGCGCACCTTGGTGCGTCCGTGGCGTTTCAGCAGGGCATCGAACGCGTTGTACGACCATTTGTAGGACGAGGTGCGCAGCAGCGCAGCGGTGATGCCCCGTGCTCGTTGCGCGGGCGGGTTGCCTTTCCGCTAATCGCGATCGGGGGCGCCGAGCGGGAAGTGATGGCGGTAGGGGCGCGCCTCGGCAACCGCGCGGGCGAACGAGGGCCGCGCCAGAAGGCGCATGCGATAGGCGCGCAGATCGACATGGGTGCGGCTTATCTCGTGCACCCAGTCGGCGTAGAAGAGCGCCGGAGCGGCGGCGCAATCGGCGAGCGTGAAGCTGTCGGCGGCCGCCCATTCCTTGTCCCGCAGCGCGCCGTCCAGCCACGCGTAGGCGGTGTCGAGCAGGGCGCGCGCGTGGCGGACGCCGTAGGCGTCGCGGTCGGCCTCGGGGCGCAGCGAATCGAAAACGACCTTCTGCATGGGCGTCATGACGTAGTTGTCGAAGACGCGGTCCATCATGCGGGCGTCGATGGCGGCATCGGGATCACCTGGGATGAGCCGGGCGGCGCCCAGATGGTGAACCGCGAGGTATTCGATGATGGCGGTCGATTCGAGGAGCGTGCGCCCGCAATCCACCAGCACCGGCATGCGCTTCAGCGGCCAGAGGCGGGCCCATTCCTCGCCCGTGGCAGGATCGTCCGTTCCCAGCAGGCGATAGTCGAAGGGCGTCCCGGCCTCGTAGAGCGCCGTCAGGACCTTCTGCGAGTAGGACGAGAACGGGTGGGCATAGAGCTGGAGCGGCATGGAAGGGCCTCCTTGAGCGGGAGCGATGCGTCAAGGACGATCGGGCGGGGCGGGAGCCGACACCGGCAATCTCCCTCTCCCATCGCCCTGCCCCTGCGATGGGAAGAGGGTTGGGGTGAGGGGCCACCCTAACCCTCTCCGCGTGAAGGACGGGGAGAGGGAATGCTATCGCTCGAACCGCTTGAACTTGATGCGGTGGGGCTCGACGGCGGCGTCGCCGAGGCGGCGCTTCTTGTCCTCCTCGTAGGCCTCGAAGTTGCCCTCGAACCACTCGACGTGGCTGTCGCCCTCGAAGGCGAGAGATCGGAAGAGCACAC